>NZ_JBNDHS010000041.1:0-53727 GCF_056755095.1 Rhizobium sp. SVR5-9E
GCTGTCGAGGATGTGGGCAGCCGCGCGGCGCTCGATGAAGTGCGGAAGCGCTTCGACGATGAGCATGAACTGATGTTTGGTCACAAGGCCTCCGGCGAATCCGTGGAGATCATCTCCTACCGCGTCAAGGCGGTCGGGCTCGTGCCGCCTGTGAATGCCAAGCAATACCAGCCTCAGGGCGGCACGGCTGATGATGCCCTCCTCGGCCGCCGGCGGGTACGGATGGATGGTCGCGATATCGAATGCGCCGTCTATCAGCGCGAGCGTCTCGATGTCGGCATCACCTTCGACGGGCCTGCGGTGATCGAGCAATTCGATTGCACGACCGTGGTGATGCCGGAGCAGACGGTCCGCGTTGATCAATTCAAGAATCTGGTAGTTATGGGAGCCAAGAATGCTGCAGCGTGATCTTTCAGCAAAACCGACGGCAATCGAGCTGGAGGTGATCCGGGCAAGCCTTGGCGGCATCGTTTTGGAAATGCAGAACTCACTGTTCCGCACAGGCTTTTCCACGATCATCCGCGAATCCCAGGATGCCTCTTGCGCACTGCTCGACGCCAATGCCGCCGTCATTGCCCAGCACGTTGTGCTGCCCTTGCATCTCGGCGCCTTTCCCGCCTGCACCGCAGCCGTGCTGCGCGCCTTCGGCGACGACATTGCGCCGGGCGATGCCTTCCTCATCAACGACCCCTATGAGGGAGGCAGTCCGCATGCACCTGATATGGCCGTCATCACGCCGATTTTCTTCGAGGGCACGCTCTCGGGCTTCTGCGCCAGCATCGCGCATAAGGGCGATATCGGCGGTCCGGTGCCGGGTAGTTGCTCGGGCCAGGCGCGCGAAGTCTTCAACGAAGGTCTCCAACTGCCGCCGGTGCGTTATCAGCGCAATTTCCAACCTTGGGGAGACATCGAGCGCATCATCGCCGCTAACAGCCGCACGCCGGCCTTGGTGCTCGGCGATATCCGCGGTCAGCTCGGTTCGGCGCGCCTTGGCGAGCGCCGGATGGAGGCGCTGTTTGGCAAGTTCGGCCTCGACAAATGCCTGGCCGCCTTCGACGAGCTCGGCCATATCGCCGAGCGTCGCATGCGGGCGGTGATCGAGACCTGGAAGGACGGTACCTTCGAAGCCGAGCGCTTCGTCGATGACGACGGCATCGAGCTTGCGAAACCGGTCCGCATCCATGTGCGCGTCGAAAAGACCGGTGACGCGATGCATTTTGATTTCAGCGGTTCGGCGGACCAGACGCGCGGGCCGGCCAATATCCGTCCGCCGCTTCTGCAGGCGGCCTGCGCCTATGCTTTGATCTCGCTGGTCGACCCGAACATCTTCATCACCAGCGGCATCCTGAAGTCCTACGCGGTGACGGCTCGGCCGGGGAGCGTCGTCGACCCGCGCTATCCCGCACCCGTCAACACCTATAACCCGACGGTACACGCGGTCGTCGATGCGATCTTCGCGGCCCTTGGCCATGTCGTGCCGGAGCGCTCGCGGGCGGATGGCTGCGGCAGCCGCTCGATCATCCTCGGCGGGCGCAGCACCAATACCGGCAAGGGCTACGTGCAATACGAGATCGTCGGCGGCGGCGCCGGGGCAAGGGCAAGCCGCGACGGTGCGTCGGGAACGACGGTCAACCAGAGCAATGCCAAGATCGCACCCGTCGAGATCATCGAGAGCGAATTCCCGACCCGGCTCATCGCCTTCGAACTAATCAAGGATTCCGGCGGCGCCGGCAAGTTCCGGGGAGGCCTCGGCATCCGGCGGAAATACCTGAACCTGGCTGATGCGCGCTTCTCGATCCGTTCGACCAAGCACGTCATCCCGGCTGAAGGTTATTCCGACGGATTGCCGGGGCGCACGGGGGATATCCAGGTCAATCCGGACCGCGAGGACCGGAAGCGGTTGCCGACGCGCTGCGCCGACTACCCGCTGATGGCCGGCGATGTCTTCGAACTGGAGACGCCCGGCGGCGGCGGCTACGGCGACCCGCTGACGCGCGATGCCGGCATGGTGCTTGCCGATGTCCGCGAAGGCTACGTCTCGCTGGAGAGAGCGCGTGAATTCTACAGCGTCGCCATAGTCGTCGGCAGCGAAGGGTTTGCCATCGACGAGAAGGCGACGGCAACACTCAGAGCCTTGAATGAAAAACGGGCCGCTTCGGCCTGATTGGGAGGAATGACAGAGATGGATGTGAATGCAACCAAGAACCCCACGGCCGGCGTTATCGGCCTCGGCGCCATGGGCTATCAGATGGCCCGGCATCTGAAGGAAAAGAACTTCTCGATCACCGGCTATGATGTCTCTGCCGACGCGGTGAAGAAATCGACCGACATCGGCATCACGGTCGGCAGTGATATCGCCGCCGTCGGCAGCCGCTCGGATGTCGTCATCGTCATGGTGCAGACCGACAAGCAGGTGGTCGACGTCATTGGCCCCGGCGGTCTCCTGGCCTCGATGACGCCTGGATCCGTCATCTGCATCGCCAGCTCGATTGCCCCGGAAACCTGCCGTGAGCTCGAACGTCAGGCCGCGGAGCGCAACATCGGCGTGCTCGACACACCGGTCGTGCTTGGTCAGGAAGCGGCCGACAACGGCACGCTCACCGTCTTCGTCGGCGGCGAGGCGAAGTGGCTGGACAAGGCCCGGCCGGTACTTTCCGCCTTCGGCCGCAACATCCTGCATATCGGCCCGAGTGGCACTGGCCAGATCGCCAAGACGGCCAACAACATGCTGCTCTGGGCCTGCATCTGCGCCAATTACGAGGCCCTCAGCCTCGCCCGCGCGCTAGGGGCCGATGTTCCGACGCTGGTTGCGGCCTTGAGCCATTCCAGCGGTGCCAATTGGTCGCTGTCACGTTGGGGCAAGAGCACTGGCAAATGGGCGGAGAAGGATCTGGATGTCGCCCTCGACCTCGCCCAGTCGGCCAAGCTGCCGCTGCCGCTGAACGGTCTTGTCGACCAGCTCATGAAAACGATGAACCGCGAGAAGATGCAGAGCCTGCTCGCATGAGCATGGATCAAGGAGGATGAGAGTTGGAAAAGAAGCTTGAAGGTCAGGTTGCCATTGTTACCGGTGCCGGCCGCAATATCGGCGAGGCGACGGTGAAGCTGCTGGCGGCCAGCGGCGCTTCCGTGGCGCTTGTCGACGTCAACAGCGATCTCGCATCTGGCGTTGCGAGGGCAATCCGCGAAGAAGGTGGCGCGGCGGAAGTCTTCACGGCCAATATTGCCCTGGAAGCCGATGTCACGAAACTCGTGGCCGACGTGACCGCCCACTTCGGCAAGGTCGATATCCTGGTGAACAATGTCGCCATCAGCGACAACAAGCATATTCTCGACGTCACCAAGGAGGAATGGGATCGGGTGATCGCGGTGACGCTGACCGGCACCTTCCTGATGTCGAAATATGTCGCGACCCAGATGGTCGCCCAGGGACATGGCGGAGCGATCGTCAACATCGGCTCGACTTCCGGCTTCTACGGCCGCCCTCGCGCGATCGCCTATACAGCGGCGAAGGCGGGCGTCGCCAATCTCAGCCGCTCGCTTGCCGTCCAGCTCGCCAAGCACAAGATCCGCGTCAACTGCGTGGTGCCGAACAAGATCGGCTCGCCGGTCGGCAAGGACACCTTCGATCCGACGCGCCCGGTCGTGAACCTGCGCGATCGGCCCGGCGTGCCGGAGGATCTGGCCCGTGCCATCCTGTTCCTGGTTTCACCGGATTCCGACTTCATCGACGGCACGACGCTCTTCGTCGACGGCGGTGTTTCGGCCTTGATGCCGGGTTCGGAGTAAAAAAGTCGAGGCGCCCGCGCATGATGTGCGGGCGCTTATGTGAGGCGGGCCGCAGAGGAGCGGTCCGCCGATCACAAGACATGCCATCGCAGAACTATCGATGCCGCCGGCCTGGGCCGTGCGAGTGGCTTCGGCCAGGGAGAGACACGTTGTTCGCATAAAAAGGGAGAGAGATATGCGACAGAATATTCATCGCGCTTTACGCAGATCCGTGCTTGGCTTCGCCGCTGCGGCGATTGCCGCCGTCGGCCTGGCAGCCACGGCATCCGCGCAATCGGCCTCGGTCGACGCCATTGCCAAATATGATGGGGCGGACCGCCTCGAAAAACTTGCGGCGGGGGCCAAAAAGGAAGGCGCGCTCACCGTCTATACCTCCTTCACGGTCGATGACATGAAGGCCGTCACCGATGCCTTTACCGCCAAATACGGCATTCCTGTCGAGGTATGGCGCGGCTCGTCCGAAGACGTCCTGCAGCGCGGCCTCACTGAGATCAAGGCCGGCCGCTACAGCGTCGATGTCTTCGAAAACAGCGGCCGCGAGCTGGAGGCGCTGGCCCGCGAAGGCGTGCTGGAGCCGATCAATTCGCCGACCCTGCCGGAGATCCTGCCCGATGCCGTTCCTGCGCATCATATGTGGGTCGGCTCACGTATGAACCTCGTCGTCGGCGTCTATAACACCAACCTGGTGCAGAAGAGCCAGCTGCCGAAATCCTGGGACGGCTTCCTCGACCCGCAATGGAAGGGCAAGCTGGCCATCGAATACGAGGATTACGATTGGTTCTCCGCCATTGCCCAGGAATTTCCGACGGAAGAGCAGGGCATCAATTTCTTCAAGAAGCTTATGGCCACCAACGGCGTTTCGGTGCGCAAGGGTCATACGCTGCTCACCAATCTCACTGCGTCCGGCGAAGTTCCGCTCGCCTTTACCGTCTTCGACTTCACTGCCAAGCAGGTAAAGAATGACGGCGCGCCGCTTGATCTCTTTACCATCGGAGCGATCCCGGCGCGGCTCAACGGTGTTGCTGTCTCGAAATATGCGCCGCATCCCAATGCCGCCATCCTGTTCCACGAATACATGATCAGCGAGGGACAGCAGGTGCTTGCCAAGCGCAATGTGACGACGACGAATATCAAGCGCGTTCCGCTGCCGGCCGACACGAAGATCAAGATCATCAGCCCCGCCTTCCTGCTCGACCAGGGCAAGAAATGGAGCGATCTCTACGAGCAGATCGTCACCGCCGAGCGCTGAGCTTGCGAGGCGGGAGGGCCGCGGCACCTCCCGCCTCATTCTATCGCGTACCGAAAAGCAGTGTCTTGATCGTCACCGGCACCATGAAGGATGGCAGCCGGACACGACCGACATCGACAAAATCGAAGTCGCTTGCTTCGATGCCGTCAAGCACCATCACTTCGCTCGCAACTTGCAGTTCCTCCTTGAGGATGGCGCCGAGGCTGCGGGCGATATCGCCTGAAACGAGGATATAAAGCGGCACGTTTCGCGAAATCTGGGCTGCCAAGCCAAAGGTAATCCCTTCTGCCAATGCTCTCAGCCGAGGATAGGCGGGCATCCCACCGAACCCGAGTGAGATTGCGATGGGGCGGGATGGATCGATATCGAAGGCGGCGACATGCCCTTCGATCGAGGTACCAATCTCGGACGCGACAAGCGTATCGGCTTCGAGGTTGATAAGCGGGCGGAAGACTTGGAGGTTGCGGCGGGGCAGGAGCGTTGCCGGCGACGAGATGAAAATCGTGTCGCCGCTCAGCCTGACGCTGTGCTCGGAAGCGCCAAGCACGGTTGCGCGGATGCATTCACCGGGCGGAAGCAGAGGATAGGGCAAGAGCCCCGTATGGATGCGCTCGCGCAGTGTGGTCCCGAGTGTGCGGCCGAGATCGCTGAAATCGCGTTTCTCCCTGTCGTACACATATTCCCCAACTCCACCGGCAAACATGACACCATCGACGGCAGCCTGCTGCAAAGGCGCAGTCAGCAAGGTTTGCTGGAGCGTTTCCGACATGCGCCCGGTGATGGCGTCGAGGATCGTATCTGCCATCGTCGACGCGACGGCGCGACGCGCGGCGGGATCGATCAAGCTGCCGACCTCCCAATCAAAACCGGCGCGACGGGCGTAGGCAGCGCCGGCCGCATCGAGGCGGCGGATGCGGTTTTCTTTGTCGATGACGGCAAGGCGTCCGCCGGCAGCAAGCGCGGCTGTTTCGATGATGCATCCGTTTTCCACGACCGCGAGCTTCGTGGTAGCGCCGCCGATATCGACCAGGAGGATGCGCCGCCCGCCCTCCTGCCGCGAGCACTCGACCGCGCCGGAACCATGGGCGGAGAGCCTTACCTCCATATGATCACCGGCCGCCGCGCAGACCAGTTCGCCGACCGTTTCGGAGACGAGGTCGGCGATCGCATCGGCGTTGCGCCGCAAGGCCGCCTCGCCGGTCAGAATGACAACGCCCGTCTCGATATCGTCTGGTGTTAGTTCCGCAGCCTCGAATGCATTGCCGAGGATGGCGAAGAGCCGGCTCTCGTCGATCAAGCCGTTTTCGTCGAACGGCGTCGGCGCGATGGGGGAGAGGAAAAGCGTCTCGCGCCGATAACCCGGGCTATCCGTACCGGTGTACGCCATCGACAGCCTGGAGAAGGCGACCTGCGTGCTCGAAGAGCCGATATCGATGCCGGCGCTCAGGAACGTCACCGGCTTCAGGATGTCGGACTCTTCGGGAAAGTCGTGATCATGGTCGTGGTCGACCATACCGGAACCATGATCGTGGTCGTAATCGGCACCGAGGGCGTGGTCGTTGATCGAGTGAGGTCTGTCCGCCACGAGCAATACTCCGTCATCGGCGCCGAGGATGATCGCTCAGCGCCGGTTACCCCGGACGTAGTCCCTGATGATCTCATCGGTCAAGACGACACGCGGATCATATTCCGGCGCATCATCGAGCTGGTCGAGCGTATTGAGACCGATCTGCTTGAAGATGCGGTTGGTTGCCGCGATCAGTCGGGCAGGACGATCCGGATCGAGGTTGAAATGCTGATGGATGGTGTTCGGCGGGATGTAGATCACATCGCCCGCTTCCCATTCATAACGCTTCTTTTCCTCCTGCGGCACCCATTCGAAGGCATCCACGACCTCGACGTCGCAGTCCTGATGGATATCGTAGCCCTTGCCCTCGATGACATAGATGCACTCCTCGGCGAGGTGCCGATGCCGGCCGGAGCGGGAGCCCGGCGGAATGATCTGCATATAGGCGTCAACGGTCTCCATGCGGGTATTCATGTTCTCGTTGATCAGGTGCTTCAAAAGCCCCTGGCGGGACATTTCCCATGGCAGTTCGCCCGGCTTCAGGATTTTCTTGCGGCGGGAATTGCGCGAGGGCGCGTCCTGCGCATCGTCGAGCAAACGCTGATAGAGGCGCTCATTGGCTGCGCCGTTCAGCCATACGGAGGTTTCATCCCAAGCCATATCAATAGCCTCCCTTCGGATGGTTCAGATCTTCTTCCGCTTCGCGTACCTCGAAGCCAAAACTTTCCTCGGTGTCGTCGACGGAGCGGTCGATAACCGTCTTCTGGAAGAGCATGTTGAGGAACATGTACATCGGCTTGGTCTTGATCACGATAGCGCGCGCCGGCCGTTCCTTGCTGGCATTGAAGTGCTGGTGGACGCAGTTGTTGTGAACGATGACGACGTCGCCGGCTTCCCAGTCGTAACGAACGCCGTCATGGATTTCGTAGCCGGTGCCGTCGAGAATGTAGAAGGCGGCCTCGTTGACATGCGCATGCTTCTGCGAGGCGGCGCCGGGCGCGTATTCTTCCAAGTGTAGGTGGAAGGTCTGGGTGATGCCGTCCTTCGGTTCGACATAGTGGCGAGTGAAGGCCTGCGGCCCGTCGACGAAGGCCGTTTCTTTCGCCTTCTTGACACGCGGGACCGAGCGTAAACGATCCAGCTCTTCCTTCAGGTTGTAGGCGCCTTGGATAGGACGAACGAAGACGCGGTCTTTCTTTGATTGATAGAGCCCCGCGATCTTCTCATCGCGGGTCAGGTGTTTGGAATTGTGGGAGATTCCGGGTGTCTCCTCCCGGTCTTTTTTCTGGTCCATATGATCCAGGTCCTTTCTGCTTTCGGAATTGTGAATTGTCGGTCACCGCTTCAGCCTGGCAGCATATCGGCCAGCACAGGGGCTCAAGGCACCTCCTATTGCCCCGAAGACAGCGACTGCTTGATGAGCGCGACGGTTTCGGGCGATTGGGCGAGCGCCGATTTGATCGCAGTGGCGACATCCTCGCCGATCATCGCATCGACCGGCAAGCCGAGGCCGTCGGCCTTGGCGATGAGCTCCGGATCGGTAATCGCTCTGCGGTAGGCCTCGCGAAGAGTAGCCAGCCGCTCGTCCGGCATGCCGGCGGGGCCGGCGGTCAGGCGGGCGATGGTGCCTTGAGAGGCGATCAGCGCGATCACTTGTCTCGCCTCGGCGGTGGAGGCGAAATCGGCCATCTGGGGCAGCGTCTTGTCGCTGCCGCCGATCTGAGCCAGGAACTTGCCGTTACCCTCGCTGACGAACTGCTCGTAGCTTGAGCGGAAGGCGACGACGCCCTGGATTTCGCCGCGGATCATGCCGAGCTGAGCCTCGTTGCCGTTATAGCCGCTGATGATCTTGACCGGCAGGCCGACGGCCTGTTGCAGCATGATGGTTTCGACATAGGAGCCGCTGCCGACCCCATCGGCGGCGAATTTGATCTCGCCTTTCCCAGCCATCAGTTCCTCGATGCTGTCGATGCCGGATTTGGTGGAGACGACCACGACGCGAGGATCGGACGCCGCCTTGCCGATCCAGCTCATGTTGCCCAGATCGAAACGGACGCCGGAAACGCCGGCGAGCTGGCTGTAGATGAGGCCGGTGTTGAACGTCCCGAAGGTCAATCCGTTCGGCTTCGAGGCGGCGATGAAATTGGTGCCGAGGACATGGCCGGCGCCGGGCATGTTGCGGACGACAAAGGTGGAGCCGGGCAGATATTTTTGCATGTATTGCGCCACAAGCCGCCCATAGGTGTCGAAGCCACCGCCCGGACCGATGGTGACGATATAGTTGACGGTTTTGCCGTCGAAGAATTCCGCCCCCTCCTGCGCGGCGACAGGCGCCGCCAGAAGGACGAGGGCGACGCCCGCGGCGGCGAGCCTATCAACGATGAGATTCATGTTTTCCTCCTCCAAAATCGATCAATCTATGAAGTCCTACGCCGCAGCCCTCCCAGCTGAGACGGGGCTTCCGCGGACCCGGGCAAAACCCAATCTACTCTAAGCGAATAGTCCCTCCGCCAACCCTTTCCGAAGACGGGCAGACGCTTGCTGCGGCCCGGGTTCATCCGGGCAGCATTTCGGCGAGAAGTCGGCCATAGCCGCGCACGGGCTGGCGGATTGAAAGCCGATGCTGGATTTCCCAGCAGCGCGCCGGCACGGGATGCAGCACCGGCACGCCAAGATCCTGTTCGAGCATGTCGATGATCGGGAGGACCCGCCAACCGGAGCCAAGCAGATAGATACCCTCGGCTTTTCCCTTATGGGGTAGGAAGATGCGTTTGATATGGGCGTAGACCGTCTCCGGCGAGAGTGCCCCAACCTCGGTGAACGGCACGTCGATGCCCTCCATCGCCAGCACGTCGAAACCGGCATCAGTGAAGTAGCGCGCAAAGACCTCGTTGATCTTGCCGCCGAAATAGGAGGCGCCGACGAATCGCTTGATGCCGAGCGCGTTCAGCGCCCGGATATGATTGGTCCCGGAGGTAAAGATCTGCGTGTTGTAGGTCTTCTCCCAGCCGGCGATCAGCTCCGCCTCTCCCTTGTGCCCGAGCAGCATAAAGGGAGGCGCGCCTTCCGGATGGATCAGGTCGACCTTCTCTTCCACCAGCCGGGCGATCAGCGGCTCGTAGCCCTGCACGGCGCGGTCGAGTTCGTCCTTCGCCCCTTTCTTAATGTCGAGAAACAGGGGAATGACACCGATCCCGTCGGGCAGGATCCGGATAAGCTCCTCGAGTGAGCCGGGACGCATCGTTGGTTTGATGCATCCGATCGTACCGCGCCAGCTGCTGAAACTCATGCTTTTCTCCAATATGCCTTAAAATTACGCGGCCGGGAAATCCGGCGAGAAAGGCGGCGGCATGTCTGCCGCCGCAATTGTCGGGCCAGGGGGGCAGCCTCTCACTGGCTCTTGGATAGCGATTGCTTGATCAGCGCCACCGTATCCGGCGACTGGTTGAGCGCCGCCTTGATGGCATCGCTGACATCGTCGCCAACCATGGCATCGACGGGAAGGCCCATTTTGTTTGCCTTGGCAACGAATTCCGGATCGGCGACAGCCTTTTTGTAGGCATCGCGGAGCGCGGCCAACCGATCTTCCGGAATGCCTTCCGGCCCGACGGTCAGCCGCGCAATCGTGCCCTGGGAGGCAATCAGCGCAATCACCTGTTTGGCCTGTTCGGATGTGGTGAGATCGGCAAGCTGCGGCAGATCCTTGCTGGAGCCGCCGATCTGAGCGATGAACTTGCCGCGGCCCTCCTTCACAAAGTCTTCGTAGCTGGAACGGAAGGCGACGACGCCCTGGATCTCGCCGCGCATCATGGCGAGCTCGTCCTCGTTGCCATTATAACCGCTGACGATATCCACCGGCAGCCCGGCTGCTTGCGCCAGCATCAGCGTCTCCACATAGGAACCGCTGCCGACGCCGGCGGCTGCGAACTTCACCTTGCTGCTGCCCGTCATGAAGCTCTTGATATCAGTGATACCCGAATCTTTGGAAACGATGATTGCGCGCGGATCGGAAGCGGCCTTGCCGATCCAGGACATCTTGCCGAGGTCGAAGCGGGCGCCGCTGACGCCGGCGAGCTGGCTGTAGACGAGACCAGTATTGAAGGTACCGATCGTCAGGCCGTCCGGCTTCGAGCCGGCGATATAGTTGGCGCCGAGCATATGCCCTGCGCCCGGCATGTTCTGGACGACGAAGGTGGTGCCCGGTAAGTATTTCTGCATGTATTCGGCCACGAGACGGCCATAGCTGTCGAAGCCGCCGCCGGGGCCGGTCGCGACAATATAATTGACAGTTTTGCCGTCGAAAAAATCCGCGCCGGAATCGGCAAGCGCCGGTGAAAAGGCAGCAGTGATCAGCAGGCCAGCCGCCGCCGGCCCCAATATGGCTCTAAACATGATGTTCCTCCTCTAGCCCCAGTCTCCCTGGGCATGAGGCAATTGTCACAAGGTCAGAGGTGCGTGTCTAATAGTGATAAGCGTGGCAAGGTATAAGTTTTATGCAATGGCCAAAGAGGTGACTTGGTGACAGGTCATATTGTTTCGCCTCTCGAAATAGACATCGCTTGCGCCCGCACTAACTTTCGCAGGCTTCGGTTCGAAGGACGCGACTAGACCTGATCGCTACGGCGAAAAAATTATGTCTTGCATTGCTGAACGATCTTGGACAGCCGTTCAGCATCTCTATAGGCTTTTGTCATCGAGGCCTTCATGGACAGGCAGGAACGGCGGCGCTGAAAATGGCAGGCGCGATTGTCCGCGCTTTCACTCGAAACTTAATAAGGCCGGGAATGCGTTTTGGAGGAGGCGCAGTGAGGCGGTCGTTCGATAGATGCGGTGGCCTTTGAGATAAGCGCTTTGCGGCCCGATGGGGCCGCGGGCCGCAATTTAAAGAATCGATTGTCGCGAGCAACGGCCGCAAAGGCCGTGTGTGCCGGCGTTTGTGTCGGTTTCGGCGATGGAAAGGGAGGTGGCATGACGAGTGAGACGAAAAGCCATACGCTGGACGACCATCGTTACGAGGATTCATTCAGTCATGAGCACGGGCCGGATTCCGATCACGACCATGACGATTTAGGCCCGATCGGAGCGCTCGAAGACAATCCGATCTGGCTGCAGGACAACGTCTTTCTGAAAAGTGTGGGGATCGATATCGGGTCCTCCGGCACGCAAGTTATTTTCTCGGCCATTCACCTGCGCCGCAGCGGCGAGGATCTTACCAGCCGCTATATCATCGTCGCGCGCGACACGCTTTTCCAGTCGACCGTGCAGTTCACGCCCTATGAAAACGAAACACTGATCGACGCGCGGGCGCTCGGCGAGATCATCGACCAAGCCTATGCAGCCGCCGGTCTCTCGCCGGATGAGATCGATACGGGTGCGGTGATCCTGACCGGCGAGGCTCTGCGCCGCGAGAACGCCGGCGCCATCGCTGCGGTTCTCGCCTCCAAGGGCGGACAGTTCGTCTGCGCCACGGCCGGTCATCACATGGAGTCGATGCTCGCAGCGTATGGTTCGGGCGCTGCCCGCCGATCCTATGACGACCAGACGCGCCTCCTTAATGTCGATATCGGCGGCGGCACGGCAAAACTCGGCCTGATCGAGCACGGTAAGGTCGTTGCCACGGCGGCCGTCCATGTCGGCGGACGCCTCATCGTCGTCGACGAGAACAATCGCATCGTCCGGCTGGATCCTGCGGGCCGCCATCACGCGCGCCAGGCGGGCTTCGACTGGAGCGAGGGCGACACCGTTTCATCCTCCGATCTCGATCATGTCGCCGCCGTCATGGCCGATACCTTGCTCTCGGCGATTGCCGATCCGCAGCCTCAGGTGTCGGTCATGCATCTCTTCCTGACCGAACGCTTGCCGGTGCTTGGCAAGATCGACGGCCTGATCTTCTCGGGCGGCGTCGGCGAATATCTCTACGGGCGGGAAGAGCGCGACTTCGGCGATCTCGGCCGCCGGCTCGGAAGAGCCTTGCGCGCGAGGCTCGATCAAGGTGCCTTGCCCTGGCCTCTGCTCGATGGCGGCGAGTGCATCCGTGCCACGGCGCTGGGCGCATCGGAATACAGTGTGCAGCTGAGCGGCAGCACGTCCTTCATTTCCGATCCCGGCAGGCTGCTGCCGCGCCGCAATCTTCAGGTGCTGCGCCCGCCCGTCGATCTCTCGGGCGAAATCGATGCGCAGGCCGTTGCCGCGGCAATTGCACGCCACCTGCAGCTTTTCGACATAGACAGCAGCGGTGTCGAGTTTGCGCTGGCCTTTGAATGGGCCGGCGAACCTGAATATGGCCGCATCCGGGCGCTAGCAGAAGCACTGAAGTCGGCCGTTATCGGTCGACCCATCCTTGTCATGCTCGACGGGGATGTCGCGATGACGTTGGGTTCGATCCTCAAGGAAGAGCTCGCTGTGACGGAGGATGTTCTCGTCCTCGATGGACTGTCGCTGCACGATTTCGATTTCCTTGACCTCGGGCGTGTCCGGCTGCCGTCGCGAACGGTCCCGGTGACTGTAAAGTCCCTGGTTTTCAGCGAGGCGGAAGCGACGGTCGACCGGCCGCAGCGCATTCATCACCGCGAATGGAGTGAAAGAGGCTCCGCCGCCGGCGGGCATCGTCACCACCATGACCACCATCATCATCATGGTCATGATCACGACCATGGTCACCACCATCACCATCATGGCGGCGAGGCACATTCGCATGGCGTCGCCACGGAAAAAAGCGGTCTACGTCAACGGTAAGCCGCAGCCGGAGGCGGGTTCCACTAGGCAGAAATAATCGGGAGGATATGAATGACGATCGAACAGGAGTATGCGGGGCAGTCGGCTTCGCTGAGAACTCCACGCTTCGATGCCAAATGGATTGTCATCGGTATTGTCGTGGCGGCCGTTGCCTGGCTGGCGCTCGTGCCGCTTGTTTTTCTGGTCTGGCAGAGCTTCTTGACGCCTGGCACCGCCGCGTCGCCTGCCGTTGCGACCTTCGGCAATTATATCGAGGCCTATACCAATCCCGAGACTTTCAGCCTCTTCGTCAACTCGGTCGTCTTCGCTTTCGGCACTGCCTCTCTCGCGCTCGTCGTGGGCGGCTTTCTGGCCTGGCTGAATGAGCGGACCAACACGCCGTTCAAAATGCTCTTCTACGCGGCGGCGATTGTGCCGCTCGTTATCCCAGGCATCCTCTTCACGGTCGCCTGGATCATGCTGGCGAGCCCGAAGATCGGCATCTTCAACCTGCTCGCGCGCAACATTTTTGGCATTCAGGACCCGATTTTCGACATCTACACCATGGGAGGAATGATCTGGGTCGACGGCCTGCACTACTCCCCGGTCGCATTCCTGCTGATGTCGGCCGCCTTCCGCGCCATGGATCCGTCGCTGGAAGAGTCGGCGATGATGAGCGGGGCCTCCATCCCGCAGATTGCGATGCGGATCACCTTCAAGCTGGCCTGGCCGGCAGTTCTGGGCTCGTTCCTGATCCTGTTCGTCCGCTCGCTTGAATCCTTCGAAGTGCCTGCGCTTCTAGGATTGCCTGTCGGTATCCAGGTCTTCACCTCGTCGATCTACAAGGCGATCCACGAATACCCGAGCAATGTCGGCCTCGCTTCTGCCTATGCCATCACGCTGCTGGCGATCGCCTCCTTCGGCATCTATTTCCAGTCCCGGCTGGTTGCCCGCGGCAGCCGCTATTCGACGGTGACGGGCAAGGGCTTTCGCCCGCGGCCGATGGATCTCGGCGCCTGGCGCGTTCCGGCCGCCATCGTCCTGGTCTTCTACACCCTGCTGGTCGTCGTGCTGCCGTTCCTCGTGCTGCTGTGGTCGTCGCTGCAGAAATACTACAGCGTGCCGAGCTATGCGGCGCTGAAGAACATTTCCTTCGCCGCCTATATCAAGATGATCAATTACCCGACGGTCGACCGCGCCGTCATCAACAGCCTCATCCTGTCGCTCGGATCGGCGGCGCTGGTCATGCTGATGACCTCGGTGATCTGCTGGATCGTCGTGCGCACCAAGCTGCCCGGCCGCTGGCTGCTCGACAATCTCGCCTCGCTGCCGATGGTCTTCCCCGGCCTCGTCCTCGGCCTGTCGGTGATGATCTGCTACCTCTACCTCGACATCGGCATCTACGGCACGCTCTGGATCATGCTGATCGCCTACGTCACGCGCTTCATGCCCTATGGCATGCGCTACAACATGACCTCGATGCTGCAGATCCATAAGGAGCTCGAGGAATCCGCGGCGATGAGCGGAGCCGGTTGGCTCACCACCTTCTGGCGCATCCTGCTGCCACTCCTGAAACCCGGCCTGCTCGCCGGCTGGATCTACGTGGTCGTGGTTTCCGTCCGCGAACTGTCCAGTTCCGTGCTTCTCTACAGCTCCGGTTCGGAAGTTGTCTCGATCGTGATCTGGGAGCTCTGGCAGAACGGCCAATATGTCGAACTCTCGGCCTTCGGCGTCATGCTGATCGCCGCACTCTTTGTAATCGTCATCATCGCACAGCTCGTCGGCCGCCGTTTCGGCGTCAGCGAGAGCTGAGCCATTTCATTTACCTAACGCATTGAAAGGAAGGCCCAATGGCGAAAGACGCACTCGTTTCGGAAGATTTGGCGAAGAAGTTCGCGACCGAGAAGGAAACGCCTTACACACGCTGGATTCGGGACGAGGGGCTGGACATCATCCCCGCCCTTTACGTGCGCAATCTGAGGACCGTGCCTCTGAAGCCCTGGGCGCGGCGCGGCGGCAATGCCGTGTTCGTCAACCACGACGCCTCCCGCACGTCCAATGACAGCTATGTCATGGAAATTCCCGCGGGCGGGAAGCTTGCGCCGCATCGCCAGCTCTACGAGGAAATGGTCCTCGTGCTCGAGGGGCGCGGCTCGACGACGGTCTGGAACGACGCCGGCCAGAGGATCACCTTCGAGTGGCAGGCCGGATCGCTCTTCGCCATCCCGCTCAATACCTGGCACCAGCATTTCAACGGATCCGGCCAGCAGCCGGCGCGTTACATCGGCGTCACCAACGCGCCGCCGATCATCAATCTCTACGAAGATCTCGATTTCGTTTTCAATAGCAAGCACGACTTCCCGAACCGTTTTGCCGGCGAGCCCGATTACTTCAGCAACAAGGGCGAGCAGAAGGGTCTTCTGCTTCAGACCAATTTCGTCGCGGATGCGGTCAGCCTGCCTTTGATCAGTGCCAAGGAGCGCGGTGCGGGCGGCGGCCATATCCGCTTCAACATGGCGAAGGGCTCGATGAACAGCCATATTTCGCAGTTCCCGGTCGGCACCTACAAGAAGGGACATGCCCACGGGCCGGGCGCCTACGTCATCATCCTCAGCGGCGAAGGCTATTCGCTGATGTGGCCGGAAGGCGAGGAGCCCAAGCGCTACGACTGGGAAGTCGGGACGTTGATCGTGCCGCCGAACATGTGGTTCCATCAGCACTTCAACACCGGCACGACGCCCGCCCGCTACCTCGCCTTCAAGCATGAGGTCGTCTCGATCCGAAATGCGCAGGGTGTGCCGAAAGCCTGGATCAGCCGGCGCCTCGGGGGCGACCAGATCGACTATGCCGACGAGAGCGCGATCGTGCGAACGACATTCGCCGACGCGCTGGCCAAGAACGGCCTGACCCCCCGCATGGATGCCGCCTACGAGGCGGAACTTGCGGACCTGCCGTCGAAATAGACAGCCAAAAACATCAGAGAGCCGGCTGCTGTCCCGGCCACAATGGAGGAGGAAAGAAATGAGCATGGATTCAACCCGGAGCAAGGGCGGCCGGTCCGCCTGGCTCCACTGCCTTGGAATGGCCGCCGTAGCGGCCGGCTCGCTGCTCGCCGCGGCGCCGTCCTTTGCCCAGTCGACCATTGCCGATCTCGCCAAGTATGAAGGGGCGGATCGTATGGAGAAACTGGTTGCCGGCGCCAAGCAGGAAGGTACGCTTACGGTCTACACTTCCGCACCAGTCGACGACATGACCGCGCTGACGGATGCTTTCACCGCAAAATACGGTATCAAGGTCGAGATATGGCGCGGCAGCTCTGAAGACGTGCTTCAGCGCGGCGTGACCGAAACCAAGGCCGGCCGCTACACCGCCGACGTTTTCGAGACGAACGGGCCGGAGCTCGAAGCGCTGACGCGCGAAAACGTCCTGCAGCCCATTTCTTCGCCGACCTTCAAGCAGATGCTGCCGGAGGCCGTGTCACCACATCACGGTTGGGTCGGCACGCGCCTGAACGTGATTACGTCAGCCTTCAACACCAACCTCGTCGACGCTGCTTCCGCGCCGAAGAAGTGGACCGATTTCCTCGATCCGCAGTGGAAGGGCAAGCTCGGCGTCGAGGCCTCGGATTCCGACTGGATGGCGGCCGTCATCAAACGGTTTCCCTCCGAGCAGGAAGGGATCGACTTCTTCCGCAAGCTCAGCGAGACGAACGGTCTTTCCGTCCGTTCCGGCCATACGCTGCTGACCAATCTCGTCGCATCGGGCGAAGTGCCGCTGTCGATGACGGTCTACCAATACAAGGCCGAGCAGTTGAAGCAGGACGGCGCGCCGGTGGATTCCTTCGGCATATCGCCCATTCCGTCCCGCGTGAACGGCATCGGCATTTCGAGCCATGCAACTCATCCGAATGCGGCCCTGCTTTTCTATGAGTTCGAATTGACCGATGCGCAAGCGATCCTCGCCAAGCGAGGTTTCACGCCCACGAACGTTGCGCTTTTCCCGCTGCCTGAAGGTGTCCGCCTGGATGTGATCGATTCCAAGATCGTGCTCGACGAAGGCAAGAAGTGGCAGGACCTCTTCGATCAGATCGTTCTTCAGAAGAAGTGAAGACTCGCTCCCGCAGCGGATCGCCGCTGCGGGAGATCAATTGCTTTTGGCCGGACATCCCGATCGGCGGGTGTGGATGTCGTCTCTGCAATCCCGCAATGAGGAGAAAACCGTCATGCTTTCCGTCAGGGAGCTTTACACCGAATATCCCGACAAGAAGGGGAACGTCGTCAAGGCCGCACAGGATGTCGGCTTCGAGATCCCGGAGGGCAAGCTCTTCACGCTGCTTGGACCGAGCGGCTGCGGAAAGACTACGACGCTGCGGTCGATCGCCGGTCTCGAACGGCCGAAGACGGGAATAATCTCTGTCAACAATACGGTGGTCTTCTCCTCCAGCAGCAACGTCTTCGTTGCGCCGAACCAGCGCAATTTCGGCATGGTGTTCCAGAGCTACGCCATCTGGCCGCATATGAGTGTTTTCGAGAATGCGGCCTTTCCTCTCCGCGTCAGCCGCAAGCGTTTCACGAAGCAGGAGATCGAGGACAAGGTGAATCGCGTCCTCTCGGTCGTGGCGCTCGAAAATTTCGCAGAGCGCGAGGCAACCAAGCTCTCCGGCGGCCAGCAGCAACGACTGGCACTGGCGCGGGCGCTGGTCATGGAGCCGAAGCTGCTCTTGCTCGACGAGCCGCTTTCCAACCTCGATGCGAAGCTGCGCGAGAAGATGCGGTACGAGCTCAAGCGCCTGCAGCGCGAGCTGAACATAACGACGATCTACGTCACCCACGACCAGCAGGAGGCGCTCGCGCTTTCCCATCAGATCGCATTGATGCAGAACGGCCGGATCGTCCAGCTGGGAACGCCGCGGGATATCTACGAAAAGCCCGCCTCCCGTTTCGTGGCCGATTTCGTCGGCACGACGAGCTTCCTGCAGGCGACGGTCAAAAGCCGCGACACGCGCAGCAACGAATGGGTGATCGACAGCGAAATCGGTACGATCCGGATGGCCGGCAATGAGGGCCTGCAGCCCGGCGACAAGATCACGGTATCGATCCGCCCCGAAAACGTCCGCCTTCTCGAAACCGCGGACAACAGCGTCCCCTCGGACCGTCTGCTCGAGGGCACCGTGAGCACCAAGCTGTTCCTCGGCGAGTTCATCGACTTCCAGATCGATCTGGGCGGCACCCTGCTGCTCGCCCGCGCCCATCCTTCGCTGCGCACGCCGATCGGAGACCGGATCTTCGTCGATATCCATCCTGAGCACTGCACGCTGATCCACAACTGATCGCGGCCTCGGCCATTCGTGGGGTCGATGACCTGTTTGGAGACGGTCAATCACGACAAACCCGCCTGCAATGGAGTGAAGGCGGGTTCAAAGAAGAAAGAAGAGGAGAACAGAATGAAATTGCAGAGGCGTCTTTTCATGCTTGCGACCGCGTCTTCGCTGCTGGCCGCAAGTTTCGCCATACCATCACAGGCCGACGACTCGCTGCTGACGTCGACAGCCCCCGACCGCGAGGCGAAGCTGGAGGCGGCCGCCAAGGCCGAAGGCGAGCTGACGCTCTATACGTCGATTGCCCAGAACGACCTCGAGCCGCTGATCAAGCCGTTCGAGGACAAATACGGCATCAAGGTCACCACTTGGCGCGCGAGCGGCGACGACGTTCTTCAGCGCGTCGTGCAGGAGCAGAAGGCGGGGCGCGCAACCGTCGACAGCATCCACATCAGCGCGCCTGAGATGGAGGCGCTTCACCGGGAAGGCCTCCTACAGAAGACGGAATCGCCATATTACGCCGATCTGCTCAAGGGCGCGGTGCCGGAGCACAAGGAGTGGGTCAGCACGCTGCTTTCCGTATGGGTTCAGGCCTACAACACGGACCAGGTGAAGAAGGAGGATCTGCCCAAAACCTATGCGGATCTGCTCGACCCCAAATGGAAGGGTAAGCTCGGCTTCGAAGCCGAGGACATCGACTGGTTCACGTCGGTCGTCGAGACGATGGGCGAGGACAAGGGGCTGCAGTACTTCCGCGATCTGGTGAAGACCAATGGCCTTTCCGTTCGCAAGGGACATTCGTTGCTGAACAATCTGGTTGTCGCGGGCGAAGTGCCGCTCGGTCTGACGCTCTACAACTACATGCCGGTACAGGCAAAGAGCAATGGCGCGCCGATCGACTGGTTTGCACTGGAGCCGGCAATTGCCCGCGCCAACGGGATCGGTGTCGTCAAGACCGCTCCCCATCCCAACGCGGCCGCGCTCTTTTCCGATTACATGATCAGCCAGGGTCAACCGATCCTGACCTCGCTCAACTATATTCCGACGTCGACCAAGGTGAAATCACCGCTCGAATCCATCGAGCTGAAGATCGCCGATCCGGCGGACAAGCTCGACAACGCCTCCAAGTGGGAGCCGCTCTACGACAAGATTGTGCTGCAAGGAAATCCGGGCTGACACCGTATAGTGCAGAGCAAAATGGCCCGGCCATTCCGATGGCCGGGCCATTTTTATGAGGCAATGCTGCGTGACTTGAGGGTCGAAAATAGCGCTACCGTGATCATGGTCGCGAAGGCACCTAAAGCATGATCCGCGATCGCGTGATTTTTGCGTGTCGCAGATCATGCCCTTGCATCACGGATGTCCGGGAATATGCCCAGCAGGCTGACGTGTGCCCCTCAGATATTCGCGCACGATGTCGTCGGTCAGCGTGACCTTCGGATCGAATTCCGGCGCGTCCTCCAGCTGATCGAGGGTGTTCAGCCCGATCTGCTTGAAGATACGGTTCGTTGCGGAGATCAATCGCACCGGGCGATCCGGCTGCAGGTTGAAGTGCTGATGGATCGTGTTTGGGGGAATGTAGATGACGTCACCCGCCTCCCACTCGAAGCGCTTGGTTTCCTTCTGGGGAACCCACTCGAAGGAATCGGTAATTTCGACATCGCAGTCCTGATGGATGTCGTAGCCGCGGCCCTCGAGAACATAGACGCATTCCTCGGCGAGATGCCGATGCTTGCCCGAGCGGGAGCCGGGCGGAATGATCTGCATATAGGCATCGACGGTTTCCATGCGGGTGTTCATGTTCTCGTTGATGAGATGCTTGAGCAGACCCTGCCGGGACATTTCCCAGGGCATTTCCTTTGGCTTGACGATCTTTTTCCGACGCGAGTTGCGGGAAGGAGCGTCCTGGGCCTCATCGAGAAGCCGCTGGTACAGCCGCTCGTTGCCGGCGCCGTTCAGCCAGACCGAAGTTTCATCCCACGCCAAATCAGTATCCTCCCTTCGGATGGTTCAGGTCGTCTTCGAGTTCGCGGACCTCGAAACCGGCGCTCTCAGGCGTATCCTCGACCTGGCGGGCGACCACCTGTTTCTGGAACAGCATGTTGAGGAAGAGATACATGGGCTTGGTCTTGATGACCAAGGCGCGGGCAGGCTTCTCCTTGCTGGCGTTGAAATGCTGATGGACGCAGTTGTTGTGGACGATGACGACGTCGCCTGCTTCCCAGTCATAGCGTACGCCGTCATGGATTTCATAGCCGGTGCCGTCGAGAATATAGAAAGCCGCTTCGTTGACGTGCCCGTGCTTCTGGGATGCGGCGCCCGGCGCATACTCTTCCAGATGCAGATGGAAGGTCTGGGTGATGCCGTCCTTGGGTTCGACATAGTGGCGGCTGAACGCCTGCGGCCCGTCGACGAAACCGGTCTCCTTGGCCTTCTTGACGCGCGGGACCGAGCGCAAACGATCCAGCTCTTCCTTCAGGTTGTAGGCGCCCTGGATGGGGCGAACAAAGACGCGGTCCTTTTTCGAGTGATAAAGGCCGGCAATCTTCTCTTCATTGCTCAGATTCTTGGAATTATGATTGATGCCCGGCGTTTCCGGCGACGTTTCCTGGGTTTTCATATCCTCATTGTCTCTTGATTGGCCTGGGGAAATCTTCACACGCTCACCTAGTGCTGTCTAAGATGGATATATTACACAAGCCATAAATTTAACGCTGTGACAGGCTGTCAGCGGTTCCCATCCAATGCAGCGAGATAGCAAGCTAATCTTGATCTGGCAGATAGCAAAATTCCATTCTTGCCGTGAGCTAGCATGCATATAACGTCGTGGTTCGGAATGTGGTTGGGAGGCTGCAGCTAGGGGTGGAGGTTGATGAGTTCCTCATCGCAGGCACGTTTTATTAGCTGTCATCTTTCCTTTTGATCGCATCATTTGCGGAAATAGAACGCGTTCTACGGAGGCGGGCGGCGAGGTGAACCTTAATCTCAGACAGCTCCGATATTTTGCCGAAGTGATAAAGGCAGGCAATATCTCACATGCGGCATCGCAACTGGAACTTGCGCAGACGGCGATCAGCATCCAGATTCGTGAGCTCGAACGGGAAATGGGCGTGCGGCTGTTCGATCGCCATTCACGCGGGGTCGTTCCGACAGATGCTGGAGCGCTGCTTTTCGAACGCTACAACGAGCTCGAGCAACATCTCGAACGGACGGTGCGGGACGTGCGTTCTGCCGCCAATATGGCTACCAAGCCGTTTGTTATCGGCCTCACGCCCAGCCGAATGCGACTGGTTGGCGCAAACATCCTGATTGATGCCGGCGAACGACGCCTGGCAAGGGCCGTGCACTTGGTCGAGGAATTGAGTTTTGCCTTGATTGAAGCGCTGGAGCGTAAGGAGTTGAATCTGGCGCTGGCCTACGATGTCGAGAGCCGCCCCAACCTCGTGCGCGAAGCCGTCATCGAGGATGAGCTGGTGTTCGTCACCTCGGCTAGGCATGCCCGGGGCCAAGGCCCGATCAGTTTCGCTGAAGCGCTGGCTGAGGAACCCTGTTTCGCAGGCGGGCGCGGCATCGGCTCGCTCGTCATGCGTACCGCGCAGCGACTGTCGCTTCCGTGCCGCATCACGACCGACATACAATCCGTTTCCGCCATTCGCTCGCGTGTAAGCGAAGGCAGAAGCAGCTTTCTGCCCTATGGCAGCGTTGCCGACGGCGTTAACCGCGGGATATTCGCGATCCGCCGCATCGTACGTCCAACTTTACACCGCACACTCTATCTGGTTCGGCGCAGTGAGGAACGGTCACCGCTCGATGATGAAAACCTCGGCCCCTTCGTCAGAGATTTCGTTCGCCGGATACATCGTGCCTCTTTGCCATATTCGACCATCGTCGATTCCAGATTTGACGACGACGCTTGACCTAGAGCTACGCGGATCTCCCTGTGAAGCTCTCATGGCGCCGTCATGGTCACCTCTCGATCGCACCCTCGGAGTACTGCCTCTTTGTGACGCAGCGCTTCGGCTTTTTGCGGCGAGGATCTTTATCAACCGACTAAATCAGCATTCAGGTCCCCCGGGCTTGACATTTCCTCAAGCGAGAGCAGAGATGTGAAGTTATCGCCGATCGGTTGTATTTTGCCGTTCGTGACCTGCTCCGCGCTGGGAGGAAAGAGATTGAATCTCGACTATCCAGGTTTCATATCTCTTGCGCCGTTCTTCGGCGTTCCGGAGGGGTGTTCGCTTCGGGCTGTACCTTTGAAATCGTCGCCGATCGAGGTCACCAAAATATACAGAACAGCCGGTCCTGGCGAGCTTCCACGGATTACACTGCCAAGCTGCGATGCATACCTCGTGATGCTGTATCTCGATGACACGGTTCATTGCGACATCAAAGCGGATGGAAGTTTGGGTCCGCCGCGGTTTTGCGGTCGAGGCTCCATTTGCCTCGTCGACCTATGTGAGGGGGGTGCCTCTGTGAGCTTGCAAAGGACGCTGTCGTCCATTGCGATCACCCTGCCAAAATCGCTGATTGCAGAGGTCGCGGCCCTTTCGTCCGGGCTGGTCGGTAAAGAGCTTCGGTGCAGAAGGGCCGAGCGCGACCCCGTCATCAGCAACCTGGGGACGGTCCTGCTTTCCCTTTTTGAGCGGAAGTCCGCTTCTCCGGAAGCGATTTTAGGTCACTTGGGGATCGCGGTTGCCGCGCATCTCTTGCAGGATTGCCTTGACGTCAGGGCAAATAAGAGCGACGCGGTCCTGTCGCACCACCGACAGGCAGTTGCCAAGGAGTTCATACGAGAGAACCTCGCTCGCGAATTATCGGTTTCCGATATCGCAGCGGTAACCGGCCTCTCGGCAAACCACTTTTCACAAGCTTTCAGGAGAGTCACCGGGCTCACTCCCCACCAGTGGCTCGTCCGGGCGAGAGTCGATGCTGCTAAAGAATTTCTTTCAGAGCACCAATTGACGTTGCGGGAAATTGCCAAGGCATGCGGTTTCGTGGATCAAAGCCACTTTACGAAAGTCTTCGCCAAGGAAGTAGGCGTCACTCCGGCCGCTTGGAAAAACAGACGCGTCAATTGATCTTTCTCTTGATGCTTTGGTCTGCGTCCGAGAAATCGTTGCATTTTACAAAAGGATTGTCATACGGTGACATCACTCGTAAACCACTTTGCGGATGGTGACGTTGGAAAGAGAGTCTGAAAGTACTTCGGCAACCTTCGCCGCCAAAGTGAACAAATGGACCGTCAAGGCGTCTGCCATCACAGTAACACGCCTCAGCTCCGACGAAGACGATCTCCCAATTGCGCCGCCCAGCAAGCGTGAGGAGGCGGTATCCGCTATCGTACAGCTCGTGGATTTCAGGATGCATCGTCTTTGGCGGAACGGTAAGCTTCTGTTCGAGGGCGGACATCCAAAGGCGGCGATCGCGATCACGGACCTGAGAGAAGAGTGGCAGTGCCATCACTTGTCTCCGTTCGATAATGTCCGTTTCAATATCCCCTTGTCCTGTGTTCGCTCGTTCCTGGACGAGCTTGGGAGGCCGCAATTCGACGGGTTTGAATGTCTACCGGGTACCAGGGACGAGGTTATATTGGGTCTCGCCCAGGCGATCTTGCCTTATCTCGTGAGTGCGCATGAACCCAATCCGCTCTTTCTTGAGCAAATTGGCCTTGTCCTGCTGGCGCATTTAACACAGACGTATGGCAATCAATACTTTCCTTCAAAAAAGAACGGCCTTCTTGCGCCATGGCAGGAAAAGCGAGCGCTCGAATTCTTGACCTCTCACGCGTTCAATCAGGTTTCGGTTGTCGAACTCGCGGGCATCTGCGGATTATCGCGGAGCTATTTCATCCGGGCCTTCAAGGAGACTTTCGGTAAAACGCCGTATCGCTGGGTCATCGAGTACAGGATTGCAAAGGTCAAAGATCTTTTGCTCTCGGATGCCTCGATGCTCGATATCGCCACGCAGTGCGGTTTTGCCGATCAGAGCCATATGACGCGGGTTTTTCGGGGAGTTACTGGCGAAACACCGGGCAAGTGGCGACGGCAGTACCGGCCCGTTTCTTCAACGAGCACCGAGCAAGAAGACGATCTGTAGCCGGCAGAACAGGCGCTAGCTGGCACCCGCAGTCAGTCATCGACCCAATCCGCAGGAAGCCCGAGCACAGAGCGTCAATTCAAGCTTCCGGCTTCGTTCAACCGCCTTCGGGGGACTCAATCCTCGCCACAAAGGAGAAGATGCTGAAGACGGCGGGAATGAAGAAGCACCACACGGGCGAGACCACAGTCGCCAGCGCGGCGCACGCGCAACCAAGCGCAAAGGCGATTACCGCAACGATCATCTTCTTGACCCGGCTATAGGCCTGGGCTGCACTCTCACCCTTTTCGCCGGCGACGATTTCCGCGAGATCGAGCATGATCTGGGTCGTTGTGCCGGTCATTAGCGTCGAGGGCGGCGACTTTGCCAGATAGACGCGATGCAGAGCATTCTGCACGGCCATCGCAGAGACTAGCGTCATGCCCATGACCAGGTTCGCGACACTGTTGGCGTTCCCAAATGGTCCGTATAGGAGGGCAAAGACCGCTGCTGCGAACAGCAGAACGACCTTTGTGGCCAGCAGGCATTTGAGCACCGGCTTTCCAGCGCCCAGCAATAGGCCGACAATTCTGGTGAGGAGCACTACCACGCAGAAGACGGGCAGGGCCAAGAGCTTCGGTAGGGCGCCCGAGCCTCCCATCACGACAGTCGCTCCAAGCGT
This sequence comes from Rhizobium sp. SVR5-9E, assembly GCF_056755095.1. NCBI lineage: Bacteria > Pseudomonadati > Pseudomonadota > Alphaproteobacteria > Hyphomicrobiales > Rhizobiaceae > Rhizobium > Rhizobium sp. SVR5-9E. The sequence continues at coordinate 25,394 of NZ_JBNDHS010000041.1, forward strand.
CACGAAGTTTCCAGTGACATGCGCCGGAAACAATCCCTGCAGGGCAAGGAAGCCGGCGGTGTCAACGTAGCCGCCGTTGAAGCTTAGAAGAACAGAAAGTGGTACCCGTCTCATTACGCCCCCTCGACGTCCATGGAAGAGGGCCCGCCTACGAATTCGCGAAGGCGGGCCTGGTTTCAGCCTAGCCCTTGATGAAGGCGAGCAGATCCGGATTGATCACGTCGGCATGCGTGGTCAACATGCCATGGGGATAGCCCTTGTAGACCTTGAGCGTGCCGTTCTTGAGAAGCTTCACGGAGAGCTCCGCGGAGTCCGCGATCGGCACGATCTGGTCGTCATCGCCATGCATGACGAGGGTGGGGACGGTGATCTTCTTCAGGTCTTCCGTCTGGTCGGTCTCTGAGAACGCCTTGATCCCGTCATAGTGAGCCTTGGCGCTGCCCATCATGCCCTGCCGCCACCAGTTGTGGATGGCGCCGGGATAGACCTTCGCCTCGGGACGGTTGAAGCCGTAGAACGGACCGGTCGGCACATCCAGGAAGAACTGCGCACGATTGTCGGCAAGCGCCTTGCGGAAGCCGTCGAAGACTTCGATCGGCAGGCCGCCGGGATTAGATTCCGTCTTAAGCATTAGCGGCGGCACGGCGCTGACGAGCACGGCCTTGGCGACGCGGCCCTGCGGCTCCCCGAACTTCGCGACATAGCGTGCGACTTCGCCGCCGCCGGTGGAATGGCCGATATGAACGGCGTTCTTCAGGTCGAGATGCTCGGCGACGGCAGAGGCGTCGGCGGCATAATGGTCCATGTCATGACCATCTGCGACCTGCGACGACCGGCCATGGCCGCGGCGGTCATGCGCGACGACGCGGTAGCCGTTCTGCACGAAGAACAGCATCTGGGCGTCCCAATCGTCCGACGAGAGCGGCCAGCCGTGATGGAAATGGATCGGCTGCGCATCCTTCGGACCCCAATCCTTGTAGTAGATATTCACGCCGTCCTTGGTCTTCACGAAACCGTCGGTCATTTCGAAATTTCCTTTCGGGGAGGTGCTGGTTGATTTCGGGAATGCGAGCTCCGGAACAGCCGTTGCAGCGGAAAACGCCGCACCCGCGACCCTTAACGATGCGATTTGTCGGCAGCGACTAGGCGTTGGTACCGCGAAGAATTTCAAACAGGAACCAGACTCGCTGTTCGCCCTCGTCAATCCAATTCTCCAGCAGACTTGCTGTGGCAACGTCCCCGTGCTCGTCGCACGTGCCGTGGAGTGCGCGCATGCTGGCTACCAGTGAGCCATTGTCTTCGCGGAGCTCAGCGAGCATCTCATGGGGATGCACAAAGTCAGCGTCGTTGTCGTCGATGCGCTGACGACGTGCGATGTCGCCAATCGAACGCAACGTCGTCCCACCCAGTTTTCGAGCACGCTCAGCAAGCGGATTGGTCATCTGGAAAAGTTGATCGCCGTGGTCGTCCAACAGCAAATGATAGTCACGGAAATTCGAACCGGACATGTGCCAGTGGAAATTTTTGGTCTTGAGGTAGAGCGCGAAGACGTCTGCGAGCAACGTAGTCGCTCCCGCCGAAATGTCTCGAACAGCCTGCTCGCTTAGTCCAGTGGGGGTGTGCAATGATGCCGTACGGCGTGCCTTTAAAGGCGCTTCCATTCTCTTCTCCTGGGTATTCAGAGTTTTGAAATCACTCCATCCGCCCGGACGCGGCTGGATCGCTGGCGGGGAACGTCTCAAGCAATGCCTCATCGAGCCGTTCCTGTTCGCGGTCACGCGATTGTTCGGTTGCTCGGCGTGCCTCGGCCGTGGGTTGTCGGGACGAACTGGGATTTTGACTGTCTGTCTTCGGGTCGATCTTCGTGGTCATAAGACACCTCACGTTGAATGCGTATTGTGAACGCGTCGCTTATCCTGAGCGGCCTTTCCCCGAAGATCGTAAAGGGCGACCAGCACGAATGCGCCGGCGAGACCAAGGTGTTCGAAGAAGGTGTTCATGGCCATTGAGCGTTCCATTCCCGGCGGAAGTTCCCAGAAACGAACTGCGAGGAAAGTCGCAAACAGCGTGAATCCCGCAAGCGCCAGGGCGGCTGCCCAACGGAAGACACCGGCCAGGATCAGAGCCGACATCGCAAGTTCGAAGACAATGACCGCGACCGCGAAGAACATCGTCGGCCTCAAGCCGAAATGATCCATTTCCGCCATCGCGCCGTTGAAATCGAAAATCTTGACGAGAGGTCCCTGGATATAGGCTGAACAAAGGCCGAGCAGAGCGATGAACTCCACGCTGCGGGATGCCCCAAAGGCCTTTAGCACCTCGGCTTCAGGCTTAGAATTCGTGTTTGCTTGCATCGTTGTCCCCTTTAAACAGCCCAGCAGGCACAGCCGAGTGCGCCCCAGAAACTCTTGAGGTCGGCGACCGGCAGCTTTGAGCCCCAGGCATTGGCGTGGGCGTGGCCGTGGACGTTGCAGTCGTTGGCGCAGCCGCAGGAGGCGATCATCCGGCGGTGCAGCGAGTTCTTTCCGGCACCCTCAGGCTCGCCCCAGGCGGCGTAGCCCTTGAAGGTTTTGACCGGCGACCAGTCGGGCATGGCGGGCGGAACGGGGTTCTCGTCAAGTTTGGCAAAGTCGCCGGCGCCGTAGACGATCCTGCCACCGACCATAGTGAAGTCAGAGGTGAGGAAGGAGATTTCCTCCTCGGCACAGGCGAAGAAGTCCTTGTCCGGCACGATCAGATCGGCGAACTGGCCTTTCTCGATGCGTCCCTTCTTGCCCTCCTCGTTGGAGAACCAGGTGACGTTTTCCGTCCACATGCGCAGCGCCGTCTCGCGATCGAGGCAGTTGCGGCGCGGATAGATCTGCATGCCGGCAACCGTCCTGCCGGTGATCATCCAGGCAAGCGAGACCCAGGGATTGTAGGAGGCGACGCGGGTGGCATCCGTGCCGGCCGATACCTTGATGCCTTTTTCCAGCATGCGGGCGACCGGCGGGGTGGCTTCGGCGGCGCCCAAGCCGTAGCGCTCGACGAAGTACTCGCCCTGATAGGCCATGCGGTGCTGGACGGCGATGCCGCCGCCAAGCGCCGCGATGCGATCGATCGACTGTTCGGAGATCGTCTCGGCGTGATCGAAGAACCAGTTGAGGCCCTCGAGCGGGATGTCCTGATTGACCTTCTCGAAGACGTCGAGCGCGCGGCTGATCGTCTCGTCATAGGTGGCGTGCAGCCGCCAGGGCCAGCGGTTTTCGGCCAGCACGCGCACGACCTCTTCCAGCTCGCCTTCCATTTCCGGCGGCATGTCGGGGCGCGGCTGGCGGAAGTCCTCAAAATCGGCGGCGGAGAAGACCAGCATCTCGCCGGCACCGTTGTGACGGAAATAGTCGTCGCCCTGCTTGTACTTCACCGAGGCAGTCCAGTTGAGGAAGTCCTCTTTTTCGGCCTTCGGCTTCTGTGTGAAGAGGTTGTAGGCAAGCCGCACCGTCATCTGCCCCTCGTCGGCGAGCTTCTGGATGACGGCATAGTCATCGGGATAGTTCTGGAAGCCGCCCCCGGCGTCGATAACGCCGGTGACCCCGAGACGGTTCAGCTCGCGCATGAAGTGCCGGGTTGAGTTGACTTGGTAGTCGAAGGGCAGCTTCGGTCCCTTGGCAAGCGTCGCATAGAGGATGCCGGCATTGGGTTTTGCGAGCAGCAGGCCGGTTGGATTGCCATTGGCATCGCGGGTGATCTCGCCGCCGGGCGGCTCCGGCGTCTCCTTGGTGTAGCCAACGGCGCGCAGGGCTGCGGCATTGAGCAGGGCCTGGTCATAAAGATGGAGGATGAAGACCGGGGTATCGGGGGCGATCGCGTTGATCTCCTCGATAGTCGGCAGGCGCTTTTCGGCGAACTGGTGTTCGGTGAAGCCACCGACCACGCGCACCCATTGCGGCGGCGGGGTGATCGCCACCTGCCGCTTCAGCATGCTCATGGCGTCGGCAAGCGAGCGCACGCCGTCCCATCTGAGCTCCATGTTGAAGTTCAGGCCACCGCGGACGACGTGGGTATGGTTGTCGATCAGCCCCGGCAGCACGCGTTTGCCCTTGAGATCGACGATCTTCGTATTCGGGCCAGCGAGCGCCATGATCTCGTGGTCATCGCCGACAGCGAGGAACTTGCCCTCCTTGACGGCGACGGCGCTCGCTGCCGGGTTGGAACGATCGAGCGTGGTGATCAGGCCGTGGTGAAGGATGATGTCGGCTGTCATGGATAGCTCCCGGGTTTCAAGAGAATTGCAGTCGAGAAGTTGATGCGGGCAGGCGGCTTAGACCGGATGGATCATATCCCGCGCGTAGGCGAGGCCGATGCCGTAGCCCCCTGCGTGCGCTTCCACGATTGCCCGGGCACCGTCGTAGGTTTCCTTACGCGTCCAGTCGCGTTGAAGCTCCAGCAGGACTTGGATCCATGAAGTCATCGTCGCCCCCGCCGCCTCTAACCTGCGAAGCGCAAGGTTGTGGCTGTCCAGCGTAAGACCGCCGCAGGTGTCGCCAACGACGAAAACTTCGTAACCCTCCGACAACGCCGATAGAACCGGGAATGAGACGCAAGCCTCAGTCAGAAGGCCCGAGACAAGCAGTTTACGGCGGCCCGTCTTGGCAATCTCGCTGCGGACGGCGTCATCTTCCCACGCATTCATGTTGCGCCGCTCGATAACTGGGACATCGGGTATGACGTTTTTTATCGGAGGCAGGAGCGGTCCGCTATAGACCTTCGAAGCCGACGTCGAAACGATCGTTGGAATATTGAAAACCTTGGCCGTTTTAGCCAATGCAACGGCATTGCTCAGCAGAAGCTGGCGATCCGCAGATCCGACACCAAATGCCAGTCCAGCCTGTTGGTCGACCATAAGAAGGACAGGTTGACCGGGTTCTAACAGCGGAAGATCGGTCATGTATTCGCTCCAGAGTTCCAGTGGCATTGAAGCGAACACTTAACTTTCATGTTCCCGCTTGGCTTGGATAGAATCGCTGTTTTTTTCCAAAACAGTTCAAAAGTTATCGCAGCCGTACGCGGATAGACGGTCTGGGCGGGTCGTGACCGGCAGTGCTCGACGCGAAGCCGTTTACTACGAACGGCCTCCTTCAGAAGCTAAACGAGGCGATCGCCTCACGCTTTCGGCTTTAAAAGGCCCGTAGTCGCTTGGCAGGTTAAGCAGCTCCGCCATTTTGATCAGATCTGCCAAAGTCCGCGCCTCCATCTTCCGCATCGCGGAGCCGCGATGGATCTTGACCGTGACTTCGCTTAGAGAGAGCTTTCCAGCAACCTGCTTGTTCATCAGGCCTTTCGTCACGAGGGCCATGACTTCCCTTTCACGCTGGCTCATTTCCGCGAACCGAGCTTTGAGGGCTGCCAATTCGCCTTCTTCGCATCTTCGCCGACGGTCGATTTCCAGTGCCGAAGCGACGGCGTCCAACATGTCTTGGTCGCGAAATGGCTTGGCAAGAAAATCGACCGCGCCTGCCTTCATTGCACGAACCGTCATCGGGATATCACCGTATCCGGTGATGAAGATCGTAGGGATGAATGATCCCCCTCGCATCAGCTGCTCGTGAAAGTCCAGTCCGCTAAGCCCGGGGAGCCTGACATCGACGACCAGGCAGCTGGTTCCATCCACTCGTTTCGCATCAAGAAACTCACGGGCGCTTCCAAAGAGCTGCGCTCTCAATCCGACAGACCGAAACAAGCTGCCCAGCGACAGCCTTACTTCCTCATCATCTTCGACGATGTACACAATCGCCTGATCGTTGCGCGAAACGCTCATTGGCGCCAGAATGCCAGCAAATCGCTATTCAGCCGGTCCTTATGTCCGTTACCCCAATCCTTGTAATAAAGGCGGGTGTTGTCACGTACGGTCAGCATTGGCATGGCAAACCCTCCGAAGCCGTTTTCGAAGCTATTCCGAGGGCTTACCACCAGCGCGCGGGAATCGCCATAGGCGCAAATTTAAAGTGGGAGCATTCGTCAATTCACGGCACTTTTGTTCCAAAAATTAGAGGCGCTTGCCTGAGATTCCTTTCGGTGAGGCGATTGACGGTGCCACCCGCCTCAATCTTTTTGCCATCGCTGCTCACGTTCAAAATAGAAAAATCCAAACGACCTTTGTATGCGACAAGCAGCGAGTATCGATTTGTCGCAAATTCGCTCTTGCAATTCTGCATAACGAGAGGGAATTCATGATGAGTGACAAAGCAACGCCGACGCCGGGTTCCAAGCTCCTGACGCCGAAAGACCATACTCTGATCATGATCGACTTCCAGTCGCAGATGTCTTTCGCGACCAAGAGCATCGACGCTGTCAATCTGCGGAACAATGCGGCCCTCGTGGCTCACGCAGCCAAAGGGTTTGGCGTTTCGACGATCCTTACGACGGTTGCTGAAAAGAGCTTCTCCGGTCCGATGTTCTCGGAAATCACCGACGCGTTTCCAGGTCAGAAGCTCTTCGACCGCACCTCGATGAACACCTGGGAAGATGCGGCCGTCATCGACGAAGTCAACCGCATCGGCAAGAAGCGCATCGTTCTGAGCGGACTCTGGACCGGCGTCTGCATCGTCGGCCCGGCTCTCTCGGCCATCGAGCAGGGCTTTGAGGTCTATGTTCTGGCGGATGCCTGCGGTGATGTTTCCGATGAGGCCCATGACCGGGCCATGGATCGTATGGTTCAGGCCGGCGCTCAGCCGATGACTTCGCTCCAGTACATGCTCGAACTGCAGCGCGACTGGGCTCGCACCGAAACCTACGACATGACGACCGGCATTGCCAGGAAGTTCGGCGGTGCCTACGGCCTTGGTATTATCTATGCCAAGACGATGTTCAACGTCTCTGAAGGCCACTGAGGTTATCGGAAAAGTCTGCCGCTCCTCGCTCGTTCGACGGAGCGGCACTTTTGCTTGAAGAGGGTTTTTCTCGTGAAGGTCTATCTCTTATCGTTGGGCGCCGGTCTGATCGTCGGCATCGTTTACAGCCTGTTGAATGTTCGCTCGCCAGCACCACCGGTCGTGGCGCTCGTCGGTCTGCTTGGGATTCTGGTTGGCGAACAGATTTTGCCATTCTCAAAGACACTCTGGAACAAGGAGCCTGCGGTGGTCTCGTGGCTAAATCAAATCAAGCCGCACATGTTTGGGCACCTGCCGGCAGCCCAGAAGCCATCTAAAACGCCAGTCGATACCAACGTGTAGCGCTCCAAGAGATCGTCATCCCTGCAGAGCGGCTAAGGGGCCGCTCGCTCCTCGAGGCATCGCCACGACGCCGCGAGCAGAGACTCCATTTCTATGAAGATGAAGTCTTTGCGTTTGCGGCTGCCGAGCGTGGGGTCATCCCTGGCGCACCGCCGACGCGGAGGCAGCCTGAGCCGTTTCAAGGCTGAAACTGAAACGCGCGCCGAGATACAAGGACGACTGAAGCTCGATCTTGCTGTCGTGCGCCTCCACGATTGACCGGCAAATCGCCAGGCCCAGGCCGGTTCCTGCGGCCTTCGTGGTGGAGAAGCTTTCAAAGAGCTTATCGCGGACCTTGGGATCCACGCCTGGGCCACTGTCCTCTACCTCAATCAAAACTCGATTGCTTCGTTGCTCTTGCGCTCGAATAGCAAGGCTTCTGTTCCAAGCGTGACCATCGGACATGGCTTGAGCGGCATTCGTGGCCAAATTAACGATTACCTGAAGAATCTGAGTTCGATCGGCGAGGACATCGGGAAGATTAGGTGATAGCTCGACCCGCAATCCCACCTGCCGTCTTGCAAGGTCAGCGCGAAGGATTAATGCGCATTCGTCGATCAGGATTGGCAATGATACGGCAGTTCTTGCGGGTTTGGTGTTGCGTGCCATTCCCCGCAATGCGGCAATTACGTCACCGGCACGCTTGCCGCTGCTTGCAATGCGCTCGAGCAGCGATTTCACTTCCTCAAGATTGGGCTCATCGTTGCTAAGCCAGCGCAAACCTGCTTCGGCGCTTGTGACGATCGAACTTAGAGGCTGATTGACCTCATGCGAGATCGAAGCAGTCAGCTCGCCCAATAACGAAATTCTGGCGGCATGGGCCAGTTCGCCAAGAAGAGCGGTTTTCACTTGGTCGTTGGACTGGTTGACCTGAGTGATGCTCACACACACCTCCGACGCCGGCCGTTCATACCCATCGAGCCATGCGTTGAGAACAGCCGGAATATCGTTGCCGTTCGCGGCCTTCAGGACGCCTTCGAACGAAAAATGGTTTGCGCCTTTCACCAAGGAAATCAGACCGTCGGCAAACTGTCTTTGAAGGGTCTCGGGAAGGAGACCGGCAATCCGCTCAGGCAGGGCTTCTCCGGCGACTGTTAGAAGCGTCTTCGCTGAGCGATTGGCGCCAAGTATCGTGGCACTGTTGGTAATTCCGCAGATAGTCGGTTGATCGCACGAGGTCTGATCGCTCGTCTCAATGATACGGAGGTGGCTGATCAGGGCCCGCGTTTTACGGATATCCAGCCTGACTAAGCTCAGTGGCGAGGCCGAAAAGAAGCTCGTCTCTTTCTCCGAACCGTTCATGTCTTGATGGGCTCCAAGTCCCCTGCTGTCAGGTTTCAACATGCAATCGATATGTTCAAGTTTTCGCGGCGTAACGCTGATAGCTTATAAGAGGATCGGTTGTAAGGCGAACATGCTGGCAAAGCTGTCGCGGGCAGAAGGAGGAGTTTTTGGAAGTGCTGTCGCTGTTAAGCACGAAGGTGGGACACTGCCTTGGACTTCCCTGCAGCTGCAATTCGATCAGGCCGATGCTCGTCCCAGTGCCGCGCTAACACCTTGCGATCGCGATCGCACGAGATTTTATCTCAAAAAATCTACGCCGCCGGATCAGCAGTTCGGAATCGCTTCGGAGCTTGATCTTCTTGAACCTGAGTTCTCTGTGGCTCTGTCTCATGCCACAGAGTAGCAACCTTCCGAAATCGTCCTACGCTTGGTGGGGATTTCAACGATTCCCAGAGACAGCCGACGGGACAGCAATCATACAAAGGTATGGTCCGCTAGAACTGATGTCTAGCAAAACACAATGATCGTACGATTGTTCAAGGCAGAATTCGCTTCAATATCAACCCGTAAACATCACTTTACGAGTTATGGAGAGACCGATGATGCCTGCCAGCACCGCTGTTCTCACGAACGACGTTCCGCTGAACTTCAGTCAAATTAATACGGACACATCGAACGAAGTATCCCGCCTTGTCATGCACGCCATAACGTGCGTGGAACGCGATGAGGCTATCGCGATCGACCTGATCAAGAAAGCGTCCAATCTCCTTCGCCCATACGGGGTGGTGAATGATGCCGACAACGAACGACAGCGGATTGCCGTAGGCGGCTTGGCTCCCTGGCAAGTAAACAGACTTAAGCGGTTTATCGAAGAAAATCTGTCGAATTCGATATCGCTCGACGATCTTGCTCAGTTGGTAAAGTTAAGCACGAGCTATTTTTCAGCCGCATTCAAAGTCAGTTTCGGCACCTCCCCACATAACTTCATCTTGAGTCGCAGGGTGGAGCACGCCAAGCACAAGATGGCGCATACCGACGCTCCGTTGAGCGAAATTGCCCTGGATTGTGGCCTTGCAGACCAAGCTCATCTGTCGCGTATCTTCCGGCGGGCCACGGGAATGACACCGAGCGCATGGCGGCGATACAGTAGGCGGCCCGATATGCTGATGACAGCGAGCTGAGCAGGGGCCATCTTAGCAGAAGTTGACCCCCATCGGTCTCCCGGCTGGACGGCCCCCTTTGCATCTCATCCAAGATGCCCCGTTAAACTTCGCCCCGAGCACTTTCCAGGCATCAATCATCTTCTAAGTGATAATGATCTCGACGAATAAGAGAGGCTAAACGTGTCCGAAGAATCGAGCATCCAAATGCAGGTCGCAAACATGCGGCCCCAAGACGCTGGGGCCAGCGTCGCGAGACTGACGTCGGCGGTGATGAGTAAGATCGGCGTCAAAGAAGGGGATCTTGTAGAACTGGTCGGAAAGCGGCACACGGCCGCCATTGCAATGCGGCCATATCCCGAAGACGAGGGATTGAACATCGTTCGACTGGACGGGCTCCAGCGAGTGAATGCTGGTGCGACTAGCGGCGATCATATTGAAGTTCGAAAAGCCGAAGCTCGGCCCGCCACAAAGGTGGTGCTCGCACCCGCACAGAAGAATCTGCGGCTGCAGGGATCGGGTGAGGCTCTTCAAAGAACATTCCTTCGTCGGCCGATGGTGGCTGGCGATGTCGTGTCGACCTCTGTGCAACAGCGGATCGGCGGAAGGGACCGAGGTTCGGACGAAATCCTTCGTGGCCTCATCGATCTTCCTGCCTACGGGCTTCAGGAGATCAGACTTGTCGTCGTGTCCACGCAGCCGCGCGGCATAGTTCAGATGAACGAGGGAACGGTCGTAGAGCTTCGTCCTCAGTTCGAAGAACCGAAGGAGGCCAGGCGTGCGGATGTGACGTACGATGACATCGGCGGCCTGGGCTCCTCGGTGGCTCAGGTGCGCGAGATGGTGGAACTGCCGCTTCGGCATCCGGAGCTTTTTCAGCGTCTGGGCATCGATCCGCCCAAAGGCGTTTTACTTTACGGTCCGCCCGGTACTGGCAAGACATTGCTGGCAAGAGCGGTGGCTAACGAAACGGAGGCGAACTTCTATCACATCGCGGGACCGGAAATCATGGGCAGCCGATATGGCGAGTCGGAGGAACGGTTGCGGCAGGTCTTCCAGGAAGCGTCCCAAAATGCCCCTTCGATTATCTTCATAGACGAGATCGACTCCATTGCGCCCAAGCGCGAGCAAGTCACCGGTGAGGTCGAACGACGGATTGTTGCCCAGCTGTTGACGCTGATGGATGGGCTGGAGCCGCGCCAGAACATCGTTGTGATTGGAGCGACCAACCGGCGCGATGCGATCGATGAGGCACTGCGCCGTCCTGGTCGCTTTGACAGGGAAATCGTCATTGGTGTTCCGGACCAAAACGGACGCCGCGAAGTGCTGGGCATTCATACGAGAGGCATGCCGCTTGCAGAAGGCACCGATCTCGATGAGATAGCGCGCACGACATACGGCTTCGTGGGTGCAGACCTTGGCGCGCTTGTTCGAGAGGCGGCCATGGATGCTCTTCGGCGCGTCCTGCCGAACATCAATCTCCGAGACGGAATCCCCTCCGAAGTTCTTGAAAACCTGGCGGTCGGACAGGACGACTTTCTTTCCGCAATGAAGAGAATACAGCCGTCGGCACTGCGTGAAATTATGATCCAAGCCCCCAATGTTCGCTGGGAAGACGTTGGCGGTCTCGACGAGGCCCAGGTCAAGCTCAAGGAGGGCGTAGAGCTACCCTTGCGTTCTCCTCAATCGTTCAAGCGGCTGGGTATCCGGCCTGCCAAGGGCTTCCTGCTTTTCGGGCCTCCAGGTACGGGCAAAACGCTTCTCGCCAAGGCGGTCGCGCGCGAGGCAGAGGCTAACTTTGTGGCGACTAAATCGTCCGATCTTCTCTCGAAGTGGTATGGCGAGTCTGAGCAGCAGGTATCAAGATTGTTCGAGCGAGCAAGACAGGTCGCTCCCACGGTCATTTTCATCGACGAGATCGACTCTCTGGCTCCGGTCAGAGGCGGTGGCCTCGGTGAGCCAGCGGTGACCGAACGCGTCGTCAATACGCTGCTCGCTGAGATGGATGGTTTGGAGGATATGCAGGGTGTCGTGGTTATGGCGGCGACGAACCGTCCGAACCTTCTCGATCCGGCACTCTTGCGCCCTGGCCGCTTCGACGAACTGGTCTACGTTCCTGTTCCTGACACAAAGGCGCGGCGGAAAATTCTGGGCATCCATACCAAGAAAATGCCGCTTGCCGACGACGTTCAGCTCGATGATCTTGCGGAGAAAACAGAGCGGTTCACCGGTGCGGATCTTGAAGACCTTACGCGCCGCGCGGGGCTGATCGCCTTGCGTGAATCAATGGATGTGTCGCAGGTAACCAACGAGCACTTCTCAAAGGCGCTTCAAGAAGTCCGGCCGTCCGTAACGCCGGAAGTCGAACGCGAGTACGAGGATATGTTGCGGACGCTGCGCCAGGAAAACCCTCAGCCGAAGCGGTACGGGTTCACATCGCTCCGTCAGACTGCCAGGTGACTGGCTGTTGAACCAGCGATGAGTTCTGGCCGTTTTACTTGATCGGCCGGAAATTCAGTCTCGCGACATCATAGTGGCGAGACTGAATTTTAAACTTGGCGTCTTAACGCCATGCCCCGCTGCCAGTGTTGGCAAGCTGGCACCATTCAGTTGAACCATTGCAAAGGCCCCGGTTGCCCGCAATGCCTACGGCTGCATTTGCAGCATATGATCCATCGGCATCAGATTCTGGTTGAGGTTGGCCATGATCCAGATCGATCCCACCACGATCAGGAAGACCACCAGGATTCCAAACGCCAGCGCCAGGACATTGTTGGTGTTGTCAGGGCCCGTGGTGATGTGGAGGAAGAACACCAGATGGACGCCCATCTGGGCGATGGCGAGCACGATGAGAGCGACAGGAATTGACGGGGTGTAGATGATATTCGAGCCAGCCAGAAGAAAGGCCGCAGCGGTAAGCAGGATGGAGAAGCCGAGCCCCAGGTTCGCGTTAAGCACCCAATGGCCGCTGTCCTCCGGAGGCTCGTCTCCCGGCGAATGGTCTTCCCGATCGTTCGATGCGCCGGCGCGAAGAGGCGGGTCGGATTCGAGATTGCTCATGTGCCGCTCCCCATAAGGTAGACGATCGTGAAGATGCCGATCCAGACGATATCAAGCGCATGCCAGAAAAGATTGAAGCAGATCAGACGGTGGATGATCTCGCGCCGGAAGCCCTTAATCTGAACCTGCGCCATCATGGTCGCAAGCCACACCCCGCCGGCAGTGACATGCAGCCCGTGCAGACCGACGAGGCCGAAAAAGGACGTCAGCATGCCGCTGCGTTGCGGCGTGATGCCCCGGTTGGCCAGTTCGATGAACTCCTGCAGTTCGAGCAGGACGAATACGAGTCCCAGCAGGCCGGTGATCAGGAGGAATACCTGCGTCCAGAGGCGGCTTCTCGCGTTGGTCGCCGCGAAGGACAGCATGCAGGCATAGCTGGAGAGCAGCAGCGCCGCGGTCTGGAAGGCCACCCGGCGGACGTCGACGATTTCCGCGATCGTGGGGCCGCCCGCCGTGGCTCCTCGTTGAACTGCAAACGCCGCGAAGAAACAGGAGAAGATGACGATGTCGCTCAGCAGGTATATCCAGAAGCCGTAGCCCACGAGGATCCTTTTCCCGGCCGGGCCTGTCGATCCCCGTCCAGTGCCTTCCAGGGATTCTGCTGGGCCGTGGGCGCGATGGCCCAGCCTGTGCGGATCTTCACGAACGCGGCGAATGGCCTCGACGCTGGCGGGCAGTCCGGTGTCGGTCATGGCAGAGCCCCTTGCTGGGACAGGCGATGGAGAAGAGCTTCGCGCGCCGCACGTCGGGCACGGTCCACCCGCGCCACCTCGTCGGCCGGCACCTCGAACTCGTGGACGTCACGCCAGGAAAAGACGACGAAGCCCACGAAGGCCGCCACCAGAGCGACGATGGCGAGCCACCAGATGTACCAGATCATTGCAAAGCCGAAGACTGTGGAGAAGAATGCCGTATAGATTCCTACTGGGCTGTTCACCGGCATTTCGATCGGCACATAGTTCGGCTCCGGGGACAGTTGCTGTGTTTCCACGGCGCGCAATTTTATTCCCCAATAGGCCTCCTCTCCTTCGACATTCGGCATCACGGCGAAGTTAAAGAAGGGCGGTGGCGACGGGGTGGCCCATTCGAGGGAGCGTCCATCCCAAGGATCGCCGGTCACGTCGCGCAGCTTGTCACGGTCACGGATGCTGACGACGAGTTGCACGATCTGCGAGATCACGCCGAGGATGAGGATTGCGATACCGAGCACGGAGACGTAAAGCCATGGCCCCCACTCGGCGATGTTGATGTGTTGCAGGCGCCGCGTCATGCCGTCGAGGCCCAGCACGTAGAGGGGCGTGAACGTCACCCAGAAGCCGATGAACGCGAGCCAGAAGCCGGCCTTGCCCCAGCCTGCGTGCAATCGAAACCCGAAGGCTTTGGGAAACCAGAATTCCACGCCTGCAAAGATGCCGAACACGACACCGCCTATGATGACGTTGTGAAAGTGCGCCACCAGGAACATCGAGTTGTGGGTCATGAAATCGGCAGGTGGGATGGCAAGCAGCACACCGGTCAAACCACCAATGATAAAGGTGAAGATGAAGCCCATGGACCACAGCATTGAGGTCTCGAAGCGCACTCGACCGCCATACATCGTGAAGATCCAGTTGTAGATCTTTACGCCGGTCCCAACGGCAATGATGCTCGAGGAGATGCCAAAGAACGTGTTGACCGCCGCGCCCGCGCCCATGGTGAAGAAATGATGCAGCCACACCATCATGGAGACGATGCAGATGAACAAGGTGGCCGCGACCATGGACCGGTAGCCGAACAACGGCTTGCCCGAGAATGTCGAGAAGACCTCGGAGAAAATGCCGAAGGCCGGTAGAACGAGGATGTATACTTCCGGATGGCCCCACGCCCAGATCAGGTTCACGAACATCATTGGGTTTCCGCCAGCGGTGTTCGTGAAGTAGTGCCAGCCGACGTAGCGATCGAGAGTGAGCATGGCAAGCGTAGCGGTCAGGATCGGGAAGGTGGCGACGATCAGCAGACACGACGCGAGCGCCGTCCAGCAGAAGACTGGCATCCGCAGGTAGCTCATGCCGCGGCAGCGCATCTTCAGCACGGTGGTGACGATGTTGATCCCGGTGATCAGGGTGCCGATCCCTGAAATTTGGACCGCCCAGAGATAGTAATCGACGCCAACGCCCGGCGAATACGTGGTCTCACTGAGGGGCGGGTAGGGCAGCCAGCCCGTGCGGGCGAACTCGCCGACCAAAAGCGAGACGTTGACGAGCAGGGCGCCGCTAGCGGTCAACCAGAAGCCGACCGAGTTAAAGGTCGGGAAGGCCACGTCGCGGACGCCAAGTTGCAGCGGAACCAGGAAGTTCATGAAACCGAGTACAAGCGGCATCGCCGCGAACAGGACCATGATCGTGCCATGCGCGGTGAAGATCTGGTTGTAGTGCTCAGGGGGCAGATAGCCTGGAGCGTCGATCGCCACGGCCTGCTGCGTTCGCATCATGATGGCGTCGGCGAAGCCGCGGATCAACATCACGACACCAAGCAGGCAATACATAACGCCGATCCGCTTGTGGTCGACGCTCGTGATCCACTCGCGCCACAGGTACGGCCACCAGCCTCTTATGGTGATTAGGACCAACACACCAAGCCCGATGAGAATTATGACGGCGGACGTGATCAACGGGATCGGTTGCGAAAATGGGATTGCTGAAAGGCTGAGCTTTCCGAACATGATCAATCCTTTCCACCGGTGGAGACTTCGCGTCCGGCATGCTCCGGAGCCTCAGGCTGTGGTCCCGGGCCTGGCGGGATCTTCTGGCTCGCCACGGCGTCGAACAGGTGCGGATCCGTAGCGCGGTAGGTGGACGGCGGCACGCGCTGGCTCTGCTGCAGCAACTCGCCATAGGCGGCCTGGTCCAGCACCGGGCCCGTGTTCCTGACGCCGTCGACCCAAGGCATGAACTCGGCAGCCGGCAGGCTTCGCACTTCGAACTGCATGTCAGAAAAGCCGTCGCCGGAGAACTGCGCCGAAATTCCCAGGAGCGTCTCCGAGCTGTCTGCCTGCAGGTTCAACTGCGAGACCATGCCGGGCATGGCGTAGATCATCGATCCCAGGCGCGGTACGAAGAAGACGTTGAAGACACTGGCGGACGTGATCGAGAAACGGACCGGCGTGCCCGTCGGCACCACCAACTGGTTGACCGTGGCGATCCCATGTTGCGGGTAGATGAACAGCCATTTCCAGTCGAGCGACACGACCTGCACCTCCAGCGGGGGGGCCTCCGACGGCAAGGGCCTGAACGGGTCGAGCTTGTAGGAACCGATCCATATCAGGCCGCTGATGAACATGATTGTGAGGATCGGGATGGACCAGACAACGGCCTCGATGCGGCCGGAGTAGGACCAGTACGGGAGGTATTCGGCATCCGGGTTCGAGGCCCGATAGCGCCAGGCCATCCAGAAGGCGAGGAGGATCGTCGGAACGACGATGGCCAGCATGATCACCGTAGCATCTATCAGAATCGTTGCATTACCCGCGCCCACGGGACCGACTGAATTCAAGACGGCGGGCGAACAGGAAGAAAGTCCAAGGCCAATGAGGCCCAGGATGTAGGCGCGGCTGGCGTGAGTACGCGTGACTCTCAGGGGTCTCGAGGGGGTCATTCGAAGCCTCCCTTTTTCGGGCGCCCAATTCCCTAAACCGGAAGGGGTTCCCATGGTCAGCTATACACCCCGCGGCGATCCTTCGAAATAGCCAAATCCAGCTGAGAAGTGTTCGCCTAGGCCAAGATCCCCGCTTAAGTCCGCGATTGGCGGGGAAAGGCCGTGTTGCGAGGACGCAGAGTAAGAGCGGCAAAGGCTCGCCTGGCGGCGAGCCTTTGCGACCTGGACCGCGTAGGCATGAACTTCTGCGCCTGCAATCGCGAGTGCGCCGGTCCGGTGGTCTGCGCGTTGCAGGCAAAAACTATCCGTCTCGGCAGGCGCTACGTTTTGATACATTTTCGGCACTTCCGGAAACATGCCGGATACGCCGGTCCGGCAAATCACTCCCGTCAGCAGATGCCGCCAGGTGGCGGCGAAACAAAGGAGTGTTTCATGACGAGGATCGAGAAAGTTCTCTATACTGGCAAGACCCGGACGACCGGCGGACGCGACGGGTTCGCGCGCAGCGACGATGCGCAGCTCGACGTCAAGCTCTCGCCTCCCGGCAGTGGAAAGCCCGGCACCAATCCGGAGCAGCTCTTCGCCGCCGGCTGGTCGGCCTGCTTCATCGGTGCGATGACAAAAGCCGCTGGCCGACGCCAATTCAGACTGCCGCCGGATACGGCCGTGGACGCGGAAGTCGATCTTGGAACGACCGACGATGCCTACTTCCTTCAGGCGCGGCTGAACATCAGCCTGCCGGGCATCGAACCCGAGGTTGCCCGTGCGATCGTCGACGAAGCGCACCAGACCTGCCCCTATTCGAAGGCGACGCGCGGCAATATTCACGTCGAGTTCGCGTTTGTCTGATGTTTGCCGATCCAGGAGGGGGTAAGATGAAACGGATGATGATCTGTGCTTTGGTCGCGGCGGTTTTTGCGGCGCCCTGCGTCTATGACCTATCTTCCCGGGAGCCGTCGCCTCTGACAGGTCTGCTCACCGCGGTGGCCGCGAACCGCTAAGATACGATTAAGCAAGTGGGCCGGGCCGCTCGGCGATCCCGAGCAGCCCGGCGATCTGTCACATGCGATCTCACGCCACGAAGCGGGACATGCGTTCGATGATGAGATAACCGACCGTCGCGCCAGCATCCTGAAGGCCGACGGTCTTTTCCTGGAATGCCGCAGCCTTGCCGTGCTGCGCTACCATCGCCTTGGTGCCCTCAAGAGCCGCTTCGGCCGCAGCGGTCGCGGAAGCAAGACTCTCCTTGAGCGGCTTGCCCGCGGCCGCGGCCGCTTCCAGAGTCGATGCGATCGGATCGAGGACGTCAAGAAGCGTCTTATCGCCGACCTTGGCCTTGCCGCGTTCGGCTACGCCATCGCGAAAGGCGCGCCAGAACGCCGCGATCTCAACCGTGCCAAGGCTCTCTGCCCCTTCCAACGCTTTGCCGGCGCGCAGAAAACCCGTGGCGGTGAGCGTGCCCATGGTCGATGGTGCAGTCCTTGCCATGATGGCTCCGGCGCTGCGAAGAAGCTTGGCGATGCCCGCTGCTTCGCCTTCGGCTGCGACGGTCTCGGCCGCTGCGGCAAAGGACTTGCTCATCGTGATGCCGAGATCGCTGTCGCCGACCTTGCCGTCCAGGGAAATCAGAAAGTCGCGCTGTTCGGCAAAGAGCGTCTTCCACGCTTCGAAAAGCGTGATCAGATCGGATGCTTTGATCGCGTCCATTATCATGTCCTCAGGCTGAATGGTGCTTAAAGAACGGAGTGTTGGCCGGTGCGCCGATCAATGGATCCAGCTCGGCGTCGAGATGCAGGACGGAGATCGATGCGCCGGCCATTTCCATCGAGGTTGCGAACTCGCCGACCCAGACATGCTTGGCCTTCACGCCGCGCTCCTCAAGAAGCTGGGAGACGCGCCGGTACAGAATGTAGAGCTCTTCCATCGGCGTGCCGCCGAGGCCATTCACCAGAACCGCGACCTCGTCGCCGCGCTGGTAGTCCTGCTCGGCGAAAATGCGTTCCATCATCTCATCGATCACGTCGTCGGCGGTAGCGAGCTTCTTGCGGCTGATGCCGGGCTCGCCGTGAATGCCCATTCCGATTTCCATCTCGTCATCGCCGATCGAAAACGTCGCATGTCCGATCTCCGGCACGACGCAGCTGGAAAGGGCGACCCCCATCGTGCGGGTGCGCAGTCTCACCTTATCGGCGATGCGGGTTACTTCCTCCAGCGAAAGGCCTTTTGCGGCAGCGGCGCCGGCGGCCTTGTAGACGAAGAAAATGCCGGCGACGCCGCGGCGCTTGTGCTCCTCGCCGACCACGGAGGAGGCGACGTCATCGTTGCCCACCACCTGTTTGACCTGGATGCCGTCGAGATCGGCGAGTTCGGCGGCCATGTCGAAGTTTATGATGTCGCCGGTGTAGTTGCCGTAGATGTATAGAACGCCGGCGCCTTGGTCGATGGACTTGGTAACCTGCAGCATCTGCTCGGCACTCGGCGACTGAAAGACGCCACCAACGGCTGCTCCGTCCAGCATGCCGTCGCCGACATAACCGAGGAACAGCGGCAGATGGCCGGAGCCGCCGCCCGTGGCGATGCCGACCTTGCCGGCCTTCGGCTTGGCGGTCACGAGGCAGCGCTTGTCATCCGCGACGTAGGTGACGTCGGGATGAGCCTTGTAGATACCCTCGAGCATTTCATCGACGAAATTGACCGGATCGTTCAGAAACTTCTTCATGGATTCCTCTTTGATTGGGATTTTATCGTTTGCGCTGGCGGGTCACGAAGAACGCCGCGGCCAGAAGGATGAAGCTTCCGACCACCAGCCGCTGCCAGGTACTTGGGATGCCGACCATGACGAGTACACTGTTGATGACCACGACCAGTAGAACGCCAAGGACGGTGCCTAGCACTGTGCCGGTGCCACCGGTAATGCGCGCCCCGCCAAGCACGACGGCGGCGATGACGTTGATTTCGGTGCCGACCAGATCGAAAGGATTTGCCTGGCGGTTGGCGCAGACATGGATGATGCCTGCGAGCCCGGCTAGCGCGCCGGCATAACCGAACAGGAAGATGTGAACGGTTTTGAGGTTGTAGCCCAGACGGCTTGCGATATTGGCATTGCCGCCCATCGCAAAGATTGCGCGGCCCATCAGGGTTCGGTTCAAGATCCACCAGGTAATGACGGCCGCCACAGGCAGGATCAGAAAGTAGACCGGCAGCGTGATCAGCGCCCCGTTGGCCGCCTCTAACTGAAAGAGCGGCATGCGGCCGAAGGCGCCCATCTGCGGTGGCAGCGACATGATCCAGACCGTGCCGATGAAGGACAGGAGAAAGCCTCGGAACAGATATTGCGTGCCGATGGTGACGATCAAAGACGGCACGTTGAGATGATGGACGAGCAGGCCGTTGACGATGCCGAGCACTGCTCCGCCCGCCGTCGCGATCAACAGGATCGCAACGATCGGCATGCCCGGGAAATGGTTCAGGACCAGCACGGTCATGGAATACATGGTGGAAGCGGCGATGGCGGTAAACGAAACATCGATGCCACCGGCGGCCAGAATGATGAATACACCGAGCGCAAACAGCCCCATGACCACGCTGGCACGACCGATATCGACCAAGGTCGATGGCTGCAGGAAGTCGGGGTTGATCACGGCAACGATGAGGCAGATTGCCACCAGCAGAAAGAAGGTAATCGATTCCGGACGCTTACGGATGAGCTCTCCAAGGCTGAAGGAACGGCTGGTGGCGGAACCTTCCTTAAGCTCCTCGACCTGTGACGCTGTCATTGGGCATCCTCCGTCTTGGAAGTCAGCATGGCTTTGTAGAGCTGATCTTCTTTTGCCTCTTCGCCGCCGAACTCCGCCACGATGCGTCCGCTGTTCATCACCAGGATACGGTCGCAGTTCTGCAGGAGTTCGGGCAGGTCGTCGCTGACGATGATAAGACCCATGCCGGCCTCCGCCAGAGACTGGATGGCACGATAAATCGTGTCCTTCGATCCGACGTCGACACCAACGGTCGGTCCATGCAGCACGAGCAGCTTCGGGGCGATGGTGAGCCACCTGCCGATCAGAACGCGCTGCTGGTTGCCACCGGAAAGCGCTCCGACCGGCAGATCGAGATCCTCGGTATTGAGCCGCATTTCCTCCGAAAGCCGCGCTGCGATGGAGCGGCCCTCGCTCTTGTCGACGACACCCAACCCGTTGCTGAGCTTGGTGACGATCAGAGCGATTTCGTTCTCGAAAATTGACTTGTCGAGAAACAGTCCTTCCGCCAGCCGATCTTCCGGAACGTAGCCGATGCCGTGGGCAATGGCGTCACTTGGGCGACGAATGGAAACCCTTTTGCCCTCGAGCGTCAGCGAACCGGACGTCGCCGGTGCGACACCGGTGATCGCCAGAGCCAGCTCATTTCGGCCGGAATCGGCAAGTCCGGTAATGCCCAGGATCTCGCCCTTGCGGAGGGTAAAATCGATGTCTTCAAAGCCTGTGGAGCGGAGCGCGTTTGTCTTGAAGAGCTCGGAAGCACCAGGCTTACCGGCGCGGTAGCGCTCGGCGTCGATGAGCCGCCCGGTCATCAGTTCGGAAAGCTGGGTCTTGGTATAGGTCTCGATCGGACCTTGAGCGACGCATTGCCCATCGCGAAAGACGACGGCATGGCCGCCGATACGGTAGCATTCGTCGAGCTTGTGCGTGACGAAAAGCACCGCCACGTTCTCGGAGCGCAGCCGGTCGACCACGCGGATCAGATTGTCGACCTCTCGCCTTGTCAGGGAGGTCGTCGGTTCATCCATAATGACCAGTTTGGCCTGGGTCGCTATTGCGCGTGAGATGGCAACCAGCTGGCGCGCTGCCAACGGCAGCTCGGCGACGATGGTATTCAGAAATGCGCGATCGGTCGGCAGCCCGACAGTTGCAAGCGCCTTCTCTGCCGTCTGCCGCAAGCGTGTCCGGTCGAAGAGCCTGGCAAGCCTGCCGTTTGCTCGGACGAGCTGCTCGTTGAGGGCTACATTCTCCGCCACTGTCAAGTTGGGGAGCAGGGACAGGTCCTGATAGACGGTCTCGATGCCCGCACTCAACGACTGAATCGGCGTCAGCGAGGAGAAGGTCTGGCCGTCGAGCACGATCTCGCCACTGCTGGGCTCGATTGCGCCGGACATGATCTTGATGACCGTGCTCTTGCCGCAGCCGTTCTCACCGAGAAGATGATAGGCCTGGCCGAGTTCCAGCGTGAGGTTGATGCCGCGGAGGGCATGCACGCCGCCGAACCATTTCTGGATGTTGCGCAGCTCCAGGAAGCGGCTCGAGCGCGGTTCGCTGTTCGGGTTTGCCGACACGTGGAAATCCTCTGTCAGAAATTCCTGCCGCAATTGATGCGGCAATGCATGACGACCGGGGACCTCGTGAACGAGATCCCCGGCTGGCTTGGGAGTGCCATTAGAAGAGGTGGTCTTTATAGGTGGCCTTATCGGCCAGAACCATGCCATTGCCGATGACGAGCAGGCCTGCCCCAGGCCCCTTCTTCACCGTCACCTTGCTGTAGCCCTCGACGCCGAGGTCCATGCCGTCCGTCACTTCCTTCTTGGCCAGCAGCAGCTTGGCGACGGCATTCATCGCCATGCCGGCCTTCTGCGGGTCCCAGAAGCCGATCGCCGTGATCGCGCCGGATTCGAGGAGATCGGCGGAGGGATTGGGCAGGCCCGTGCCGACAAGGCACACCTTGCCCGTCAGGCCGGCCTCGTCGATTGCCCGGCCGACGCCGAGAACGTCGTTGCCGGCGGAAGTCTGGAAGCCCTTGATGTCGGGGTGCTTGCGCAGGATCTCCTTGGCCTTCTCGTAAGTGCCGTTCGCATCGTCGAAGGACTCATTGTTCGGATCGACAAGCTCCATGTCCGGATATTGCTTGGCGTTTTCCTCACCCGCGCCGACCCATTGCATATGGGTGCGGCTGCCGAGCGAACCGACGAAGGTGGTCCATTTGCCCTTCTTGCCCATGCACTCGGCGAGACGCGCGTTAAGCGCCTTGCCATAATCGGCATTGTCGAAGGCCTCGACGTCAGCGTTGGTGTTCATCTGGTTGTCGGCCTCATGGGTGACGACCACGACACCGCGATCCATCGCGCGCTTGAGGGTTCCCTCCAGAACGGCCGGGTCCATCGGCACGACGGCAAGCGCGTTCACGCCTTTGGCGATCAGGTCCTGGATGATCTGCAACTGCTGGGCGGAATCGGCGGTTGCCGGGCCGCTTTGGCTCGCGACGACATCCGGGTTGGCTTTGGCGAACGCGTCGACGCCGGTGTTCATGCGGTCGAACCACGGAATGCCGCTGATCTTGACGACGGTTGCGATAACCGGCTTTTCCTGCGCCACCAGAGTGCCCGCAGATCCGGCCAGAAGAGCCGCTGCGAACACGGATCCGGCCAAGCGCCGCTTCGATTTCATGTTCATGATTTCCTCCACGCTAGAACTCCCTCAGATTTTACGTTCTGGTGCTCGAGGGATTGGCACCCGAACCAACCCGCTGGCGATTGCCGCGGAACAGGAAGCCGACCAGGTCATGGCGACCGATGGCAAGAAATGCCAGAAGCAGCAGGCCCCAGGCGAAATCGCGCACGAAGTTGGAAAGTCCGCCGAAGTTCAGGAGGCTGGACATCAGCTGCAGGGCAATGGCGCTGAGCACGACGCAGATCACACGGCCATAGCCGCCCTCCGGCTTCACGCCCGCCATGACCGCAATCAGGATCGCGATCAGCAGATATGAGCTGCCGTAGTCGAACTTCACGTTGACATTGCGCGCAGCAATGATGATGCCCGCCAGCCCGGATAGCGTGCCGCTCATGGCATAGGTCGCGACAAGCACCGCGTTGCGGGGGAAGCCGGCATAAACGGCGGCTTTGGGATTGGTGCCCATCAGCATCAGCCACAGGCCGTAGGGCGTGAATTTCAGGGCTGCGGCGATCAGGGCGGCAACGCCTGCAAAGATGAGAAAGCTGATCGGCACGCCGGCAAACATGTCGTTGCCGATGCGCGACAAAAGGTCGGGACTTCCGACGGTCACGGCCTTTCCGCCGGAGATGACGACCGCGAGCCCGGTGAAAGCCATCTGGGTGCCGAGCGTGCACAGGATCGGCGTGATGTTCAAACGCGAAATCAGCAGGCCATTGATCACTCCGCCGGCAAAACCGGCTGCGAGTGCGACGAGCATGAAGGCGAGGCTGAACATCAGCTGGCTTTCGCTGCTTGACAGGAATGACCCGACGATGACGGCCGACAGCACGCCCGACATATTGGCAAGCGCGATACCCGAGAGATCGATGCCGCCATTGCCGGCGCACATCGCCAACATCACACCAATGGCAAGCAGTCCGATTTCAGGCACCTGGCTTGCCATCGACTGCAGATTAAAAAGCGAAAGGAACGACCCATCGGATATTGCCGCGCCCAGAACGAGCAACAGGCAATTGATGGCAACGAGCATGACCAGCTGTCCGCCAGTTCTGCGCATGGTCTCCTCCCATGTTTAGTAAACTTAGCTATGCTTTACTAAAAGAGTTAGCAAAGGAAAAACCGCTTAGCAAGGGGGTTTTGGCGGATTTGGATTGCAAGGCACGCGATTTTACCGTAACGCTGGGCGCAAGCAGCGACATCTGTTTACTAAACAAGAGCCGCCCGATATTGCATTTTTCGTATTTTTTAAGAGCAGCATGAACGTGAAAAAGACCCTGACGATCCGCGACATCGCGACCGTAGCGGGCGTTTCTCCCGCCACGGTATCTCTGGTGCTGAATGGCAAGGGCGATATCTCAGGAGTTACGCGCGCGCGCGTCTTGGAAGCCGTGGCCAGCCTCAACTATGTGCCGCGCAGTGCCAAAGGCGGAAGCGAGCCGACCGACACGCTTCGATTTTTGAAAATCTCCAAGCACGGTCACACGGTAAACCGCGATCACAGCGTCTTCATCTCGGATTACATAGACGGGATGTCGGCGGAAGCGACCCGGCGGAACTACACGCTGGAGGTCGTCAGCTTCGAGGGGCAGCCTATCAGCACCGTGGCCGAATCCCTGGCCGGGGCGCCGATCAACGGCGTGATCGCACTCGGGACGGAACTTTCCGAAGCCGACATCCGCCTCATACAGGGCCTGGGGTTTCCCACCGTCTTCATCGATACGTTCTACGACATCGTGGATGCCAATTTCGTCGACATGAACAACGAAGACGCGGTCTACAAGGTCTTGTCGCGTTTTCAGGCAAACGGGTTCAACCGGATCGGCTTCGTCGCCAGCCATGTCGACACGACCAATTTCCGGCTTCGCCGGGATGCCTTCTTCAAGAACATGGCGCGGCTTGGACTTAAGGTCAGGGAAAGCGACGTCATCTCGATCGAGTCGACTCATGAGGGCGCCTACACCGACACGCGCGCGCTGCTGGAAACCGGGATCGACCTGGCTGAATGCTATTTTTGCACGAACGACATCATTGCTTACGGCTTTATCAAGGCATTGAAAGAGTTCGGTATTCGCGTTCCCGACGAGGTTTCGATCATCGGTTTCGACAACCTGCCTCAAAGTGCGACGATCGAGCCGCCGCTGACCACCATCGAGGTCTCCAAGCGCAAGATCGGGTATCTCGCAGTAACTGTGCTTGACGATCTGATCAATGCGGCCGATCCACAGCCGCCGGTCAAGGTCCTTGTCGGCGCCGAACTCGTTGTCCGGTCAAGTGATTCCCGCTCTGAACCGCAGGCGGAGCGCCGGCAGGGGAGCCAGAGGTCGGGCACGCGCAAAAAACAGTCGGCGAACTAGCCGGCGCAAAGTCTTTGGCTGGCATCCGAATGGAGGAGCTTTAAATGCCATCCCTTGCCTTCATCCATACCGTACCCGATCTCGCAGCCACTTTTCGCCCGCTTGCTGCAGCCGTCCTGCCCGACTGGTCGAGTTTCAACATCGCCGATGAAAGCCTTCTGAAAAACACGATCCGGGACGGCGCGCTTTCGGTAAAGACCATGCGAAGGCTCAGCCAGTATATATTCCTGGCAACGGAGGGCGGCGCGGATGCCATCGTTGTCACCTGTTCCTCGCTCGGCGGTGCAGTCGACCTGATCCGACCGCTATCGTCAGTTCCGCTCTTTCGTATCGATCGAGGCATGGCGATCGAGGCTGTCCGTCAGGCAAAACGGATCGGCGTCCTTGCGACGTTGCCAACGACGCTGGAGCCGACAAGGGCGCTCCTGGAAGAGACGGCCGCGACCGCAGGAAAAGACTGCGAAATCAGGTCCCGCCTGTGTGAAGGCGCATTTGAGCGGCTCGCGATGGGTGATCGGGCAGGGCACGATCGCCTTGTCATCGACGGCTATCGCGATCTTGCCGTATCCGTCGAACTCGTCGTCCTGGCGCAGGCTTCGATGGCACAGGCGCTTTCATCCGCCAACGAGGCGCCGGATGTTCCCGTTTTGACAAGTCCGCAACTGGGCATGGCCCATGTCGCCGGCCTGCTCGCCGCGCTTTGAGACCAGATCCGGAAATTTCACTCAGCATTTTCATCCAGGAGTTACGCAATGGAATACAGGACCCTTGGCCGTTCCGGCCTGAAGATTTCCGCCATTACGATGGGTACATTTTCTTTCGGAGGCGTCGGCCCTTTCGCGATGGTTGCGAACCAGGATGCCAAGGATGCGCGGCGGCTGATCGATTGCTGCATCGACGGCGGCGTCAATGTCTTCGACACGGCCAATATGTATTCGCTCGGGCGCTCGGAGGAGATTCTCGGAGAGGCGCTGGAAGGCAAGCACGATCAGGTCTTGATCTCTTCAAAGGCGCGCATGCGTATCGGAGACGGGCCAAATGACGAAGGCGTGTCACGCTATCATCTGATCCGTGAATGTGAGCGAAGCCTCAGGAGGCTCCGCACGGATCATATCGACATCTACTTCATGCACGAATGGGACGGTTTGACGCCGCTGGAGGAAATGCTCTCGGCGCTCGACATCCTGATGAGACAAGGCAAGATCCGTTACATCGGATGCTCGAATTATTCCGGCTGGCACATCATGAAAACACTGGCCGTCGCGGATGCCAGGAACCTTCCGCGTTTCGTGACGCAGCAGATCCATTACACTTTGGAAGCGCGGGAAGCCGAATACGAACTGCTGCCGATATCGGTCGATCAGGGATTGGGTGTCATGGTCTGGAGCCCGCTCGCCGCAGGCCTGCTATCGGGGGCTTTCGACCGTGACCGGGCTCCGGAACAGTCGCGCCAGGCGGCCGGCTGGACGGAACCGCCAATCCGTGACCAGGAGCGCCTCTGGCAAATCGTCGATGTGCTGGGCGATATCGCCAAGGCACGTGGTGTCAGCGTTGCGCAGGTTTCGCTTGCGTGGACGCTGACGCGCCCAGGCGTCTCTTCCCTCGTGGTGGGCGGGCTGTCCGAACAGCAGTTCAAGGACAATATCGCCGCGGTCGATCTGAAGCTTTCTGCGGAGGAACTCGAAAGGCTCAACGTGGTCAGCAGGCCGGCCTATGTTTATCCGTATTGGCACCAGCATAACTTCGCCAAGGACAGATTCAGCGAAGGCGACTGGGCGCTTCATTCGAGCTATCAGGACCTCGGCGCTGTCTAGGCGATGATGGAAGCGACGCAGAGCGAGGCTTTCGAAGTCAACCGATTGAGCAGCGATCTCCCCGCATTCAACCGCGTCGGCTCGTCATTGACACGCTAACCGCCCCAGACGACTGACTGCTCATGCCGCTTGATAAGGTGCTTCAGATTGTCGAAGCCCATGCGAATATGGCGTGCGAAGTTATCGAGAGCGGGTGTCCGCGGAGCATCGGAGCGCTTCAATAGGCCGAGTGCGCGTTCGGGATGCGGGATGGAGACAGGCAATGCGGTGATGGATCTGTCGTTGCGCTGTGCAAAGACGACGCTGTGCGGCAGGACGGTCAGGGCATCCGCTGCCTTCATGTAGTTGACGACGCTCATGAGTGAGCCGCCGGAATAACGAATCTTGATTTCAGTTGCGCCGAAAGAAAGCAGCATGCTGCGCAAGTCCGCGAGAAGCGGACTACCTGGTGGTGGCGCTACCCAAGGATACTCGAGCAAATGCGCCGGCTGCAGCCGGCGTTTCAGGAGCAATGGGTGCGTCACGCGACAGGCGACGACATTGCGTCCGGGCAGGATCTGCTGGAACTCCAGCCCCGATCCCTCGTCCAGAATATCGATCGGGCAAATGGCGATGTCGATTTGGTCAGCCTTGAGTGCTGCGCGCAGATCGGGGAAGTAACCATAGGACTGGTCGATGCGCACGTCCGGATGAAGATTTTGAAACTCCGCGATCATGCCGGCGATCAGCGCATCCATGAAGAAGGGCGTACCGCCGACCCGCACGACGCCACTGTTGCCGACGCGAAAGCTCGCAATGACATCCGATGCCTTGCGTGACGCCGAAAGCATCGTCTGTCCATGATCGGCGAGCGCCCGTCCGAGCGGCGTCGGCTGCAGTGGACGGCGTCCCTTGATGAAGAGGGGCTCGCCGATCCTGGCTTCCAGCATGGAAAGTGTACGCGAGACGGCCGGCTGCGAGAGGCCTAGCAGCGCCGCTGCCTCGGTGACGCCGCCGGTTTTAACCACCGCGGCGAGTTGGATAAGGTGGCGTTCGTCTATCTTCATAACGATATGATATATTAAACAAGAATAAAATCATCTCATCGTCGCGATGTTGCGCTAACTTCTTCTCCATTACCCATGCCTTGGGAGGAGACGCATGACGCCGGGTCCGATGGCGCTGAATTTCAGCGAGACTACCTCGTCTGAGATTTTCGCACAGCGACTTCTGCAATCGAACGACGACATCCTGCCACAAGTCTTGGCGGTGGCGGTCGCGCATCTTCATGCGATCATCCGCGAGTTGCGGCCTACGCAGGCCGACTGGCGCAAGGTCATCGAATTCCTCACCGATGTTGGGC
>NZ_JBNDHS010000042.1:0-52342 GCF_056755095.1 Rhizobium sp. SVR5-9E
CCCAGCGCGTGATGCGCACCACGGCATCGTCGAGAAGAAGCGTGGCAAGGGCAGGCGGGCGGGCGCGGTACTGGCTCATTATCTCTCCGTCGGCTTGGATAGCGCAGGCCCAGACCTAGCACGGCCGATAGCGCACAGAAATATGGCTTAAGGCGCAAGTTAGTGATTGTGAGGCAGCCGGACCTTTGCTAATCAGGCGTCGCTTCGGCAAGCGGGATTCCGCTCTCATGCTCTGGTGGGGCGTCGCCAAGCGGTAAGGCACCGGTTTTTGGTACCGGCATTCCCAGGTTCGAATCCTGGCGCCCCAGCCATTACTTCTTCAGCGTCTTGGCATATGATTCCAGCACGGCGTTCATGCGGGTCTGATAACCTTTGCCGAGCGACTTATAGGTATCCAGCACTGATTTCTTCACGCGGATCGTGACCGGCTGCGTGCGGTCCGGCTCGACAAGCCGCGCCTCGCGCCAGAAGTTTTCGTCCAGCTCTGGAATATCGCTGAAGTCGATATCCTCGTCGCGGAGAGCGGCGAGTTCCTCAGCGCTCAGTTCTTTTTTGTATTTCGTCTTCATAACGTTTCCTTTCGGAGCGGCTGGCCGGTCGCGCAGATATAATCTTCTTCCGGCCATCTCGGTCGGTATGGACGACGGTGAGAACGGCCAGATTACCGATTGCGCCGATGCTGATCTCGCGAACTTCGCCGTAATCGAAACGGCTGTCGGTCACCGTGAAGACGAAACCTTCGAAAATCCGGCTGGCTGTCTCGAAGCTCACGCCGTGCTTGCCGATATTGTTGAGGTTTTTGCCTTCATCCCATTCGAACATGCGATTTGGATGTTATAACAAATTGTATGTACGAGAAAGGGGTGGCACAAACAAAAACAGGCGGCCTTTCGGCCGCCCGTCTCAAATCGAAGCTTTAGCCCGGATCACTGCCCCGGCTGCGCCGGCGCCAAAAATTCCCCGCAGTAGGATTTGCTGTTTTCGCCCGGGATGTCGCCCATGGTGCGGATGCTGCGGATCGTATAGCTGGAATCGGTGGTGACCTGGGCCTGGCAGCGCAGGTAGAGCGTGCGGGCGGCACTGACCTGCCTGCCGCGCTTGCCGTTTTCGCCATCCTCATATTTAGCCGGGACGCGAACGGTCTTGTAGCCGCCCTTCCAGGTGTAAACGGTGGCCGAGCCGTCTTCGGTGTCGGCGATCGGCGGGCCGTAGGCGGCGAAGAACTTGCCGGCCGACTGGCCGACCCAGCGGGCTGAAATAGGATCGCTTGCAGAAGGTATGGTCGTGCAGCCGGCAAGCGCAATGGCAAGCCCGGCCGCGGCAATGGTGCGGAGTGTCATTTAATCGTCCCTGAATTTATTGCGCATTGAGGGCGCAAACCATTGCTGGCCAACGGTTTCCGCGTGTCCCGCGAGCCCTTTAGCGCGGAACCCGGCAAAAGAAAATTGCCTCTGCTTCGCAATTGCGAAATTTGCTGCGGGTGTGGCTTTTTGTTGCAGTTTTCACGCGCTCGAGTGCCGTCACGCCACTGTAAAAAAATGCCGCCGGTTTTTGAAATTTGGTGCTTGCGCAACGGGATGGGCCGGTCTATAGAGGCGCCGCTGGTCACGGAGTGTAGCGCAGTCTGGTAGCGCACCACGTTCGGGACGTGGGGGTCGAGTGTTCGAATCACTCCACTCCGACCAGCCGAAAAGCCTTTGTTTTTCAGGGCTTGCATCCCGAAAGAACCTTTCTCCGAAAAAACCATTTCGTGACAACGGACCGATCGCGGACCGTTGGAGCAGTTATAACGCGTTCGCTGCCTGTTGTTGGAGCTCGGACTAGCATGTGCGTATGGGCGGTTTTCAGACTTGAGACCTTATGAATCTTGTCCCGCGCGCTGCCGACGCCGAACACGAAGACTCCACCCAAGATCACTAGGGCGAGTATTCACTCGATCGACGTGAATATCGACTTATAGTAACTCGATATTCGATTGCCCGGAATCCTAGTAAAAATCGC
Organism: Rhizobium sp. SVR5-9E; assembly: GCF_056755095.1. Taxonomy (NCBI): domain Bacteria; kingdom Pseudomonadati; phylum Pseudomonadota; class Alphaproteobacteria; order Hyphomicrobiales; family Rhizobiaceae; genus Rhizobium; species Rhizobium sp. SVR5-9E. The sequence goes on from NZ_JBNDHS010000042.1 coordinate 2,002, forward strand.
TGTATTGTCGGTACGGCCGCCGCAAGATTGTCTGCACCATGGCGAGCAACGCGGCGCGATGATATAGGCAGTTCATGAGCAAGGCAGCACATCGCCGCTGCCGAGGAACGTGAGTTGAGGCGCATTCAGTTGAACTGAGGAGGATGAAATGCTGCGCACGATCCTGCTTGTTGTCCTGATAGTCGTCATGTTCGGCGCCCTACCATATTGGCCCTACATGGCGACGCGCGGGTTCGGCTATGGCCCATCAAGCGTCGCTCTGCTCCTGCTGGCCATTGTCCTCGTGCTGATCAGTTTGAGGCGGATATAAGTGAAGGCGTTGCTTACTGCGGCGCGCCTCATCGCGCGCGCTGCGACGCGACGAAAAAGGGGCCTTTCGGCCCCTTGATCACATTCAGATATCGCTTGCGGCGTTCTTCCAGAGTTCCGCCGCCTCCGCGGCCGTCATCCGGTGCACGTGGGCTTCGTCGCGGCGGTTGGCGAAGAGTTCGCTGGCCATGATCTGGTCGGCGAGATCGGCGGGCAGCGAGAGGATGACGCGCGCGTCGCCGGCATGAAGACCGCCGAGTTCCGAGCGCTTGCTAGTCACCATGCCGCCGGCGACCGTGTTGTTGGTATCCGGATCGATGAGGATGAAGGAGCCGGTGGAACGGTTCTGATCGTAGGGATCGAAGATCGCGGCTTCGTCAAAGGCAAGGCGCACCTTGCCGATCGCGTTCATGTAAAGCCTCTCGGCCGGGTTCCAGGCACCGGTCTTCAGCTCAAGCTGGCTGAGCGGCTGCACCTGCACGCGCTGGCGGCGGCTGCCGCTCTTCAGCCAGTAGCGCTTTCCCGCCTCGATGCCTTCCGGCTGCAGCGCGACGATGTGCGCGTCGAAGGAGAGACCGGTCTGCGGCTGCGCGTCGATCGAGACGATCATGTCGCCGCGCGCGACGTCGACCTGGCGATCGAGCACCAGGGTGATCGCATCGCCTGCGACCGCCGCGTTGCGCACCAGATCGAAGGTGACGATCTTGGAAACGTTGGCGACCATGCCCGACGGCAGGATCATGACGCTGTCGCCCGGCTTCACCGAGCCGCCGGCAACGGTGCCCTGGTAGCCGCGGAAGCTTTCGCCGGGGCGCGAAACGCGCTGCACGGAGAGGCGGAAGCCGACCGTCTGCGAGGAGCGGACGGTTGCAAGCTCAAGCGTCTCGACCAGCGTCGGACCCGTGTACCAGGGCATGGCGGCCTGACCGGAATAGACGACATTTTCGCCCTTCAGCGCCGACATCGGGATCGCGGTGATCTGCTTGACCCCGAGCGAGAGAGCGAACTCCTTGAACTCGTGGGTGATCTTCTCGAACCCAGCACGGTCGTAGCCGGTCAGGTCGATCTTGTTGACCGCCAGCACGAACTGCTTGATGCCGAGGAGCGAGGCGATCGTCGCGTGGCGGCGCGTCTGCTCCAGAATGCCGGCGCGGGCATCGACCAGGAGCACGGCGAGATCCGCGGTTGAAGCGCCGGTTGCCATGTTGCGGGTGTACTGCTCGTGGCCGGGCGTGTCGGCGACGATGAAGGAGCGCTTGTCGGTCGCGAAGTAGCGGTAGGCGACGTCGATCGTGATCCCCTGTTCGCGCTCGGCCTGCAGGCCGTCGAGGAGAAGCGCGAAGTCGGGCAGGCCGAGATCGTTCTGCTTGCCGGTGGAATCGCGCTGAAGCGTTGCGGCCTGGTCTTCCTTGACGGCTTTCGTGTCCCAGAGCAGGCGGCCGATCAGCGTGGATTTGCCGTCGTCGACGCTGCCGCAGGTGAGGAGGCGCAACGGTCGCGAGTCGCGCGCAGCCTTCAGCGGCTCGGCGGCGGGCAGGGCGACGGCGGTTGCAGGTACTGCTGCGGTCATCTCAGAAATATCCTTCACGCTTCTTCTTTTCCATGGAGCCGGACTGGTCGCGGTCGATGGCGCGGCCCTGGCGTTCGGAAACCGTGGCGATTTCCAGCTCCGCTATGACGTCTTCAAGGGTGGTGGCGGTCGAGCGGATCGCCCCCGTCAGCGGGAAGTCGCCGAGCGTGCGGAAGCGGATCATGCCTTCCTGGCGGACTTCGCCGGGCAACAGTTCGAGGCGCGGATCCTCCGCAAGGATCATCATGCCGTCACGCTCCACGAAGGGGCGCTTCTTTGCGTAGTAGAGCGGCACCAGCGGGATGTCTTCCGCCTGGATGTAGCGCCAGATATCGACCTCGGTCCAGTTGGAGAGCGGGAAGGCGCGCACGCTCTCGCCCTTGCGGATCTGGCCGTTATAGACGTTCCAGAGTTCCGGGCGCTGATTGCGCGGATCCCAGCGATGGTCCGGCGTGCGGAAGGAATAGATCCGCTCCTTGGCGCGGCTTGCCTCCTCGTCGCGGCGCGCCCCGCCGAAGGCGGCGTCGAACTGTCCCGCGTCGAGCGCCTTGCGCAGGCTCTCGGTCTTCATGATGTCGGTAAAGGCCGCGGAGCCGTGCGTGAAGGGGGTGATCCCTTCGGCGGCGCCGCGCGGGTTGATGTGCTCGATCAGGTCCAGATCGTACTTCTTCGCGGTCTCGTCGCGAAATGCGATCATCTCCCGGAATTTCCAGCCGGTGTTCACATGCAGCAGCGGGAAGGGCACGCGGCCCGGATAGAAAGCCTTGCGCGCGAGATGCAGCAGCACGGACGAATCCTTGCCGATCGAATAGAGCATCACCGGACGTTCGAATTCGGCCGCTACCTCGCGGAAGATATGGATCGACTCGTTTTCAAGAGCCTTCAGGTGCGGATCGAGCGGCGGTTTGGCGCTCTGTGGATTGTTGAGTTCCGTATCCGGACGGGTGTCGGGCATTTCCTACTCCAATGTCGTCATTCGCGGCGGCAGGCATCCGGAATGAATTTGTCTCGCCTCGGTTCCCGAAGCTGGCCGCAAGATCGCGCTTTTTGCTGATCCGGAAACCGGCGGGTTACTGTTGAGCGGGCTGCACGGCCTCTTCGGCAACGTGCAGGCCACATTCACGCTTTTCATCCTGTTCCCACCACCAACGGCCGGCACGTTCCGGCTCGCCGGGCTTGATGGCGCGGGTGCAGGGCTCGCAGCCGATCGAAGGATAGCCGCGGGCATGCAATGGGTTCACCGGCACGCTGTTGTCTGCGGCGTAGGACTTGATATTGGCGATGTCCCAGTCGGCAAGCGGGTTGATCTTCAGGAGATGGCGCTCGGCGTCGTATTCGGCAAACGGCGTTTCGGCGCGGTTCGCCGACTGGCCGCGGCGAAGGCCGGTGATCCAGATCGTTGCGCCTGCCAGCGCCTGCGCAAGCGGCTTCAGCTTGCGCACGGCACAACAGGCATGCCTGGCTTCGACGCTCTCGTAAAAGCCGTTCAGCCCATATTTCGCAGCGTAGGCGTCGATATCGGCCTGTTCCGGCTCGTAGCGGCGGATGCGAATGTCGTACTGGGTTTCGGTCTCGTCGATCAGCGCCAGCGTCTCCGGGAAGAGGCGGCCGGTCTGCAAGGTCACGACTTCGATCGGCAGGCGATGATTGCCGATTTCAGCCGAGATCACCTGGTCCTCGATACCGAGTGAAGTCGTGAAAACGGCGCGGCCACCAAGACCCGCGACGAGCGACAGTCGTCCGGCAAGGTCGAGGGCGGCGAGCTTGGCATTCAGCGCCTCGGCTTCTTCGATGATATTCACAACAGTCATGGGGGATCCTGTCTCGATGTTGGCCGGAGTATCGCAGCTTGAGGAGGGATCGGACAGAAAAACGGATTTCGAAAGCGGCGCATGCGGGAGCAAATATCTCTCCGAAGCCGCTGCAATGCAGAAAAGCAGCAGCGCCGCACCGACCATCCGCTGGCGCAGCCTTAATCTCTATAAATTTAGTAGGGTTACACACGCGGCCTGTCAATTCGAAATCTGAAGTGATGGCGAAAAAGATGCGGATGGCGCAATTTTGACGTAGAATTCCATCTATTGGCCTCGAGGGGAAAACAAGGCCAAAAACGCTTGTGTCTCAAAGACTTTCGCCGGCGCGTTCAAATTCCGTTCATGCTGGTTGTGCAATAGAGTGCAGGCAAGCTCGAGAAGCGGTGCGGCGAGTCGCATCGCTCGTGTGTGTAACGAGTCCAAAATGATTACGCAGAAGGCAAAATACGCGCTCCGGGCGCTCACGGCATTGGCCGAAGCCGATGCCGGCGAACCCGTCATGATTTCGGACATCGCAGCGCAGCAAAAGATTCCGAAGAAGTTTCTCGAGCAGATCCTGCTCGATCTCAAGCATCAGGGCATCGTGGCGAGCCGCCGCGGCAAGGCGGGAGGCTACCTGCTGCTGAAACCGGCCGACATGATCACCTTCGGCGAAGTCCTTCGCATCATCGACGGCCCGATCGCGCCGCTGCCGTGCCTGTCGATCACCGCTTACCGCAAATGCGACGATTGCGACGGCGAGCAGAATTGCGAAATCCGCCACGTCTTCGCCAAGGTCGCTGATGCGACGCGCAAGGTGCTGTTCTCGACGACAATCGCCGATGCGGTCGCCGCGCCCACCAAGGTCGTGGAAGTCGCCCGGCTTCTCGCCTAGCCTGCCGCCTCTTCCTTCTCCACGGCTCGCCGGGCCCTGATGGCCGCGGCAATGAAGACCCGCGAAAGCCCGTGATACAAGGGTTCTCTGGACAGGACACGCGACGTCACGTAGCCGATCATCGAGACGGCCATGATTGGGATGACGGCCTGATGGTCACCCGTCATTTCTAGGATGATGACGAAAGCCGTCATCGGCGCCTGCACCACGCCCGAGAAATAGCCGGCCATGCCGAGGATTGCCGCAAGCGCGATGCTCGTTCCGAGCAGCGAACCGACCGTGCTGCCGAAACCCGCGCCGACCGCCAGCGACGGTGCGAAGATACCGCCCGGAATGCCGGACATCATGGATAGGAAACTGGCGGCGAGCTTTTCGATGAAGAAGAGCAAAGGGAGCGCTTGCCCTTCGACGGCGCCCTTGGCCTGCACGTAGCCGGTGCCGAAGGTTGCGCCGCCGGATGCGATGCCGATGACCGCAACCGCAAGCCCGCAGATGCCCGCAAGCGCCAGCATGCGCTTAAGAGGCTGGGGGTGCGCCCAGCGGCGGATGCGCTGGCCGAAATGCAGCGCAAAGCCGCTGAAGCCCGCACCGAGCGCACCCCCACCGATGCCGCAAACGAAAATAAGGCCCCAGTCGCGCAGGTCCGCGGGCGCCGCAGATGCTTCGCCGAAATAATTGTAGCTGCCTGCAAGCCCGAGCGCGGCAAGCCCGGAGAGGATGACGGCGGTCAGCACGAGGCCGTTCGCTCGCGACTCGTAGGTGCGGCCCATCTCTTCGATGGCGAAGACGATACCGGCAAGCGGTGTGTTGAAGGCCGCCGCAATGCCCGCCGCCGAACCAGCAAGGATGAGGCCCCGCGCCTGCGCCATGCCGCCGAAGCGGGCAACCGCCAGCATGATAGAAGCGCCGACCTGCACCGTCGGCCCTTCACGGCCGATCGAAGCGCCGCAGAACAACCCGAGCACGGTCAGCAGGATCTTGCCGAAAGCGATCCGCAGGGAAAGCAGCCGGGTGCGATCCTCCTCATCCCTCAAGTGCCGGGCGGCGATCGCCTGCGGAATGCCGCTGCCCTGCGAATTGGGAAAGAGCGTTGCCGCAAGATAGGCGGACAGCATGAAGCCGAACGGCGAGAGAACGAGCGGCAAAAGGTAAGTCCATTTGCCTGCAGATGTGATCCCGGTGAACGCATTCTGTGCCAAGTCTGCGAGCTCGGCAAAGCCAACGCTGATCACGCCGATCGCCAGCGCGCCGCACCAGAAGACCAGCCGCGGGCGCCAGAGCGAAAACGAGCCCCAGAAAACGCGGGAGCGGCGGAAAAGCTTGGACTTTCGATAGGAGGCGGGCATTTCGACACTTCAATGAGCGAGACTACGCATGAGTTCTAACGCCATTGCGCACATGAAATCACCCCTCGCTTCAAGATTTGGTGAAATACCCTTGAAAGCAGTTGCCGCGCGCCAATTCGGACCTGTTCACCAGGGTAGGGAGAATGGAAATGCGTGTCGTATCCACGAGGCAGATCATATCCACAAAGCAGATAGTGTTCGGCGCAATCCTGGCGGCGGCCTTCGCAACCGGTGCTGCAGCTCATCACGGCTGGTCATGGGCGGAGGCCGAGCAGATTGAGTTGAGAGGGACGGTTGAGACGGTCTCCATGGGCGGTCCGCATCCGTCACTTGACGTTGCGACCGCCAACGACGGCCTCTGGCGCGTCGAACTCGCCAATCCGCGCCAGACAGAGCGCTCCGGCTTCGTCGAGGGCTCCGCGAAAAAGGGCGATCCGATCATTGCCATCGGAAACCGCTCGCTGGATGCCAATGAAAAACGCATGAAAGCGGTGCGGATCACCGTCGCCGGGAAGCGCTACGATATCTATCCCGAGCGAATCCAGACGAATTGACCGCATGGCGATCGACCTTCTGGAATGGCTGACGGCTACGCCGCTCGCGGTCGCATTGCGGCGCTCGGCGATCCTCTACATGTTCGTCAACGCCGCCCATATTCTGTCCATCGGCTTGCTGATCGGCGCGATCCTGCCGCTCGATCTGAGGCTGGTGGGCTTTTTTCCGTCGGTGCCGCTTGCGGTGATCGGTCCCTTCCTGTCGCGCGCGGCGGCAATCGGCCTCGCCGCCGCGATGGTCACAGGCTTCTGCCTCTTCAGCGTCCGGCCGATGGAATATGCTCAAAACCCGGCGTTTCTTGCGAAGCTCGGGCTGCTCGCCCTCGGTGTTTTGAACGCCGGCATCGTGCACGCCGGACATGCATGGCGAAAGGCGGTTGCCGGAGCCGTCACGGCGGCGCGCTTGTGTATCGGCGCCCTGATATCGGCCGTGACGTGGCTCGCAGCCGTCGTCGCCGGGCGCTGGATCGGCTTTATCTAGACTTGTTTTTGCGTCATGATATACATATCATATATCAGAATGACGGTGATCCTCATGCGAACTCTGATTGACATTGGTGAGTCTGAACTGAAAGCTCTGGATGAAATGGCCAAGAGCGAGAACGTTTCTCGCGCTTCGCTTATCCGTAAGGCTTTGAGCGACTTCCTGAATCGCCATGATCGTATCAAAGAGGCAGAGGCGTTCGGGCTCTGGGGCAACAGAACGGTCGATGGGCTCGAGTACCAGGATAAAATACGAAGCGAATGGTGAAAGCACTCTTCGATACGAACATCCTTATCGATTACCTGAACGCCATCCCGGAGGCCCGCGACGAGCTTAGCCGCTATGAACGTCGCGCAATCAGCATCATCTCGTGGATGGAGGTCTTGATTGGCGCTGCTCCTGAGGTCGAGGCGGCGACGCGGGGCTTCCTGAACGGCTTCAAGATCATTGCGGTTGACAATGCCGTTGCAGAAGGTGCTGTCCGCTTAAGGCAGCTTCATCGGATCAAGTTGCCGGACGCGATCATCTGGTCCACCGCCGATACCCATTCTCTGCTCCTGGTGACGCGTAACACCAAGGACTTTCCGGCGACCCATCCCGGCATCCGCGTCCCCTATCTGCGTTGAACTACCGGTCGCTCACCGCCCAGCGCGGATTGATCCATGGCTCCTGGTTGGAGCGCGGCAGCGGCTGCCTGCCGAGGATATGGTCGGCCGCCTTCTCGCCGGTCATGATCGAGGGACCATTGAGATTACCGTAGGTCACGTGCGGGAAGATCGAGCTGTCGGCGACACGCAAGCCGTCGACGCCGATGACACGCGTCTGGGGATCGACAACCGCCGTCGGATCGTCCTTGGCACCCATCTTGCAGGTGCCGCAGGGGTGGTAGGCGCTTTCCAGGTGCTCGCGCAGGAAGGCGTCGATCTGCTCGTCGGTCTGCACGTTCTCGCCCGGCTGGATCTCCGGTCCGCGATACTGGTCGAAGGCCTTCTGGCCGAAGATTTCGCGGGTGAGGCGCACACAGTGACGGAACTTCTCCCAGTCTTCCGGGTGGCTCATATAGTTGAAGCGAATGACCGGGTCGGCCTTCGGGTCCGAGGAGCGCAGTGTGACGTTGCCGCGCGACTTCGAGAGATTGTAGCCGACATGCACCTGGAAGCCGTGGCTCTTGGCCGCCGCCTTGCCGTCATAGCTGATTGCGACCGGCAGGAAGTGATACTGGATGTCAGGCTGCTTGACGCCGGCCGCTGAGCGCAGGAAGGCGCAGGCCTCGAACTGGTTCGAGGTGCCGAGCCCGGACTTTGTGAACATCCATTGCGCGCCCGCAACACCCTGCCAGAACCACGGCAGCCAGGAATAGAGCGAGACGGGCTTGGTCGAAACCTGCTGGAAATAGAATTCCATGTGGTCCTGCAGATTGGCGCCGACGCCCGGCCGGTCAGCCTTCACGTCGATGCCGTGTTCCTGAAGATGCGCGCCCGGGCCGATGCCTGACAGCATCAAGAGCTTCGGTGAGTTGAAGGAGGAGGCGGAGACGATCACCTCGCGGTTCGCCTTGATCACCTCGACCTTGCCGCCGCGCTCGATCTCGACGCCAACAGCCCGGCCATTCTCGATCACCACCTTGTGGGCGTGACCATAGACGACCTCCACATTCGGACGCTTCAGCGCCGGTTTCAGATAGGCGCTGGCTGCAGACCAGCGACGGCCGCCGAAGATGGTCTGCTCCATCAGCCCGAAGCCTTCCTGCTTCGAGCCGTTATAATCCTCCGTCGCCTCGAAACCTGCCTGCTTGCCGGCCTCGATGAAGGCGCGGAACAGCGGATTGCGGAAGCCGCCACGCTGCACATGCAGCGGGCCGTCGGTGCCGCGCCAGCCGTCCTCGCCACCGCGAGAATGTTCCATGCGCTTGAAATAGGGCAGCACGTCCGCATAGGCCCAGCCGTTGGCCCCCAGTTCCTCCCAGCGGTTGTAGTCGTCGGCGTGGCCGCGCACGTAGACCATGCCGTTGATCGATGAGGAGCCGCCGATCACCTTGCCGCGCGGCGCGGTGATGCGCCGGTTGTTGAGGTTCGGCTCGGGCTCGGAGAGATAGCCCCAGTTGTAGCGCTTCATGCTCATCGGCCAGGCAAGGGCGGCCGGCATCTGGATGAACGGCCCGAAATCGGAGCCGCCCGCCTCGATGACGATCACGGTGTTCTTGCCGTCTTCCGAGAGACGGTAGGCGAGGGCGGAACCTGCCGATCCGGAGCCGATGATGACGAAATCTGCTTGCATAGGTCTCTCTTTTAGGTTCGTCCGGGCGGCCCACTCATCCGGCTGCCGCCACCTTCTCCCCGAGGGGCGAAGGGATTTGCCGCGCCCGCCTCATGTCCCCTTCTCCCCTCGGGGAGAAGGTGCCCAAAGGGCGGATGAGGGGGTCTTCATCTCAAAGCTTCAATACGGCGCCTCTACCTTCCCCATGCCGACATAGACCGTCTTCAGCTCCGAATAGTGCTCCAGTGCGGCTGCCGAATTCTCGCGTCCGAAGCCCGATTGCTTGGAGCCGCCGAAGGGGATTTCCACCGGGCAGAGATTGTAGGTGTTGATCCACAGTGTCCCGGCCTCCAGTTGATCGACGACGCGGTGAGCGCGGGTGAGGTCGGCAGTAAAGACGCCGCCCGAAAGGCCGAATTCGGTGGCATTCGCGCGGTCGATCACCTCCGCCTCGTCCTCGAAATCGAGCACGCACATGACCGGCCCGAAAATCTCCTCGCGAGCGATGGTCATATTGTCGGTGACATCCGCGAAAACGGTGGGCTGCACATAGTAGCCCTCGCCGGAGACGTTGTTCGGAAGGCCGCCGCCGGTAATCAACCGCGCGCCCTCCGCCTTGCCCTTCTCGATGTAGGACAGCACCTTCTGGCGCTGCGCCCAGGAAACCATCGGCCCGAGCTGCGTGGCCTCGTCCATCGGATCGCCGATGACGATCGCCTCGGTGCGGCTCTTCAGCCGTTTCAGGAATGCGTCCTTGACTTTCTTCTGCACGAAGACGCGCGTGCCGTTCGAGCAGACCTGGCCGGTCGAATAGAAGTTGCCGAGCATCGCCCCGCCAATGGCGCTTTCGAGATCGGCGTCGTCGAAGACGATCAGCGGTGACTTGCCGCCGAGCTCCATCGTCACATGCTTGAGGTTGGCGGCGGCGGCGGCAGCGACCTTGCGGCCTGTCGGCACAGAGCCGGTGAGTGATATCTTCGCCACGTCCGGATGGTTGACGAGCAGCGGCCCGGTGTCGCGATCGCCCTGGATGACGTTGAAGAGCCCCTTCGGCAGGCCCGCCTCATGCAGGATTTCGGCGATGGCAAGCGCGCCGAGCGGCGTGTTTTCCGAAGGCTTGAAGACCATGGCGTTGCCGGCGGCGAGCGCCGGCGCGCCCTTCCAGCAGGCGATCTGCTGCGGATAGTTCCAGGCGCCGATGCCGACGCAGACGCCGAGCGGCACGCGCTTCGTATAGGCGAAATCGCCGCCGAGCGGGATATAGGAGCCGTTCAGCGCCGTCGCCGCAATGCCGCCAAAGAACTCGAAACTGTCGGCGCCCGATGTCGGGTCGGCGACGATGGTTTCCTGGATCGGCTTGCCGGTGTCGAGCGTCTCAAGCTCCGAAAGCTCGCGGTTCTTCTCGCGCATGATGTCGGCGGCACGCTTCAGGATCCGGCCGCGTGCGGTCGGGCTCATGGCCGCCCATTCCGGCTGAGCCCGCTTGGCCGCGGCGATCGCCTTCTCGACGATCGCGGGCGTTGCGGCATGCAGCCTGGCGATTACCTCGCCGGTCGCCGGATAGATGCTCTCGATGACGCTGCCCGCTTCATCCTCGACATATTCGCCGTCGATGAAGTGCGATGCTTTCGGCTGGGCTTTCATGTCAATTGTCCTTGGATGGCTTGAGGTGGTCGTCCCTTCTCCCCTCGGGGAGAAGGTGGCCTGCAGGGCTCAGGTGCAAAAGTTGCACCGGGGATGAGGGGGCTGCAGTCTCGGCCTTGCGGCCGTTCGCTCCTGCGTCGCTCACCCCCTCATCTGTCCTTCGGACATCTTCTCCCCGCTGGGGAGAAGTGGGAGCGGCCGCTAATAGCGCACTCACATAATCCTCAGTCAGCCCGATCGATGCCTCGATACTGACGGGCGCAGACCTCAGACTTTGGCGGATATAGAGCCCATCGATCATCGCAGCCGCGCCTTCGGCAATGCGCTCTGCGGCATCGGCCGGGCAGAGCGCCTTCAGATTGGCAAGCAGGTTCGACCGCAGGCGGCGGGCATAGATGACGAGGAAGCGCCGCGTCTCTTCGGAACGCTGCGCCTCGGCATAAAAGGCAAGCCAGGCGGCGATCGTCGCCGGCGCAAATTGGTCGGCCTGGAAGCTGACGCGAATGACGGCGGACAGCTTCTCGCGCGGCGCACCCGCCGCCTTCAGCGCCGTCACCGCGTCGTCGCGCAGTTGCTTTAGAAGAGAGCGGATGGTCTCGATCAGCAGCTGTTCCTTGCTGCCGAAATAGTGATGCGCAAGCGCCGGCGAGACGCCGGCATGACGGGCGATTTCAGACATGGTGACGCTCAGCGAGCCGTGATCGCCAATCACCCGCAGCGCAGCATCGACAAGCGCCTTGCGGCGCAGAGGTTCCATTCCGACTTTCGGCATAGTGCGGCCTACTCCAGCAATTCAGACATCTTATTTTTGATTGACTGATCAATCAATAAAAATCTTCTGACGAGTGTTAGCCCGTGCGGGTCCTTTTCGGTGCGGGAATCTGCAGCATATCTACGACCATCAGGAGGTGCGCTCATGGCTGAGGTCTTCAATGGAGAGCCGTCGCCGTCGCTGCAGTCGAAATGGATATGGTTCGTGGGTCTCGGGGTGCTGCTCTTGATCTGCGGGATGGTCGCGCTCGGCAACCTGCTTCTCGCCACGGTGGCATCAGTCTACTATGTCGGGATGCTGATGCTTTTCGGCGGGGTCCTCTATCTCGTCCATGCCTTTCAGGTGCGCGGCTGGGAACACATCCTTTTCTGGGCGTTGAGCGGCGTGCTTTACGTGCTCGCAGGCATATTCGCCTTCATCAATCCGATCCTTGCCTCCGCCGCACTGACGCTCTTTCTTGCGATCGCTCTGCTGATCGCCGGCGTATTTCGCGTCTTTATCGGCCGGCGCATGAAGCCCCTCAAGGGCTGGGGCTGGATCGTGGCAAGCGGTGTGATTACGGCGCTTGCAGGCGTCGTCATCGCGCTCGGTTGGCCGGTAAACAGTCTGTGGGTCCTCGGCCTTTTCCTGGCGGTCGATCTCATTCTCCAGGGCTGGACAATGCTGGCCTTCGGTGTCGGCGTCAGAAGCGCGCCATGACGTGCTCACGCAATGTTTCTTTTTTGACAAGTATGTGATGCCGGACTAAAACTGAAGTACTAAGACACCGGCAGACGACATGCCGGAAAAGATGTCATGACTGGTCATGCATCCCGCGTAGGGCAGGTTCTGCCCAAAAACGAAGGGAGAAATTTCATGCCAATGGTCACAGTTTCCATCTCACCGGTTCAGGCAGCAGGCATCCGCGATGCCGTCGAGAGCGGCGGCTATGCGTCAAGCAGCGAGGTGGTCCGTGAAGCGCTGCGCCTGTGGGATGCCGCCCGCAAGCTGGCAGAATGCCGCGATGATGAATTGACGGAAGAAAACCGGACCAGCGAGAGCCGCTGTGTCGCCGATATGTTTGCCGATCACGAGGCTGAACGTCGGCGCTCGGCTTGAATAGGCCGTTGATCGCGCGGGCGGGACCGCTCGCTCGTTCCGATCAACTATCTTCACAGAAGTTTCACATTCGCGAAAGGGTTCATTGACCCTTCCTGGTCATCTTCACTGAAAACAACAGCTTACAGTGGAGAAAAGGGCAATGTCTGTGGTTGCCGCCGTGGAGCCGGGTGTGTTGCGCCGCTACGCCAGCGATCAGCTCGTTACCCTTGCAAAACTCGTCATCGAAAATGCCTTCCAGCCCATTGTCGAAGCCGGTACGGGCACCGTCTTCGGCTATGAGTCCCTCATGCGCGGGCAGGAACGCATCGGTTTCGAGTCTCCCGTTGAGCTGCTCGATGAGGCGCACCGCGCCAACCAGCTTCTCAATCTGGAGCAGATGGTGGCCAGCCGCGCGCTCGCGAAGTTCGCGACCCTGGGCAACTACGCCAGCTCGACCCTGTTCCTGAACCTCGACGTTCGGCTGATCGCGCGTGGCGATTGCCTGATTGAAAGCCTTCTGCAGCATCTGAAAGCCGCCAATATCCCGCCGTCTTCGGTCTGCTTCGAATTCTCGGAGCGCTTCGACAATACCCGCGTGCCCGAATTCGAGGCGCTGGTCTGCAAGCTCCGCAAGACCGGCTTCAAGCTGGCGATCGACGATTTCGGCGTCGGCCACGGCGAAATGAAGCTGCTGTGCGACTATGCCGTCGACTATCTCAAGATCGACCGCCACTTCGTCGCCGATATCGACCGCAAGCCGCGCAAGCGTCATCTCCTAAAGAACATCGTCAACATCGCCCATGTGCTTGGCACCCGGGTGATCGCCGAAGGCATCGAAACCGAAGCGGAGTTCCTCGCTTGCCGCGAATATGGCGTCGATCTCGTCCAAGGCTGGTTCATTGCACGGCCGACGACGCATACGTCCGAACTCGTGTGGTCGTTTCCGCATCTGCAGGAGCTTGGCAACAGCAAGCGCAACACGCAATCGCTCGACGAAATCCTCATCCGCAAGCAGATCGAGATGCTGCCGACGGTCTATGAGAACGACAGCATCGATACGGTCTTCGAGCTCTTTCGCCGCAATCCGCGGCAGGCCTTCTTCCCGGTCCTGAACGCCAATGGCGAGCCTCGCGGCATCATCCATGAGCATCACCTGAAGGAATATATCTACCAGCCCTTCGGCCGCGATCTCCTGAAGAACAAGGTCTATGAGCGCACGGTTTCGCACTTCGTCGAGATGGCGCCCATTGTGGGTCTCGATTCGGACGCTGAGCGGCTGATGGCGATCTTCGCCAATATGGAGGGCGGCAACTGCCTGATCCTGACGGACAACATGCGCTATGCCGGCGTCGTCTCCGCCGCCTCGCTCATCAAGATCATGAACGAGAAGCAGTTGAAGACGGCGCAGGATCAGAACCCGCTGACCGGCCTGCCGGGCAACCGCGCGATCCTCGATTTCATGCGCCAATCCGGTCTCGATGGCGATGACGTGCGGCATTTCTGCTATTGCGACTTCGATAATTTCAAGCCGTTCAACGACGCCTACGGTTTCCATCTCGGCGATCATGCGATCTCGCTCTTTGCCGCGTTGATGCGCCGTTACTTCTTCGCCGAGCGGCATTTCCTCGGCCATGTCGGCGGCGATGATTTCTTTATCGGCGTCGTCGGCTGGACGAAGGAGGAACTGACGGAGATCCTCGATCGCCTCATCAGCGATTTCCACGAAGACGTGCTCGATCTCTACTCCGACGAGGACCGTGCAGCCGGCCGCATCCGGGGCCACGACCGTTCCGGCACCGAGGCGCTTTTCCCGCTGATGCGTTGCTCGATCGGCGTGCTTGAGCTGCCAAAGGGTCTGGTGATCGACGACATCAACCGGGTCAGCGCCGAAATTGCGCACATCAAGGCCGAAGCGAAGGAGAGCGCCGACGGGCTGCTCCTCCATCGGCTAGGCGAGGCGAATTGACGCCTCTGCGACTTCCCTTCTTTCCAAGCACCGGCCGCTGAATTATCTCCTGCGCTATCGCAGAAGAGGAGACCGGTTATGCCACTGCCAACCAACATGCGTTTCGTCGATCTCCCGAGCTTTGGCGCGCCTGAGGTCATTAAGATATCGGCCGGACCCATCCCGGTGCCGGGCGAGGGGCAGATCCTCGTCCGCGCGCAGGCGATCGGCGTCAACCGCCCGGATGTCGCGCAGCGCCAGGGGATTTACCCGCCGCCGAAGGATGCAAGCCCCATTCTTGGCCTCGAGCTCGCCGGTGAAGTGGCGGCCGTCGGCCCGGGTGTTACCGGATATTCGGTCGGCGACAAGGTCTGCGGCCTCGCCAATGGCGGCGCCTATGCCGAATATTGCCTGCTGCCGGCCGGCCAGGTCTTGCCGTTTCCAAAAGGCTACGATGCGGTGAAGGCCGCAGCTCTTCCCGAAACCTTCTTCACCGTCTGGGCCAATCTCTTCCAGATGGCGGGCCTGACGGAAGGCGAAAGCGTCCTCATCCACGGCGGCTCCAGCGGCATCGGCACCACGGCGATCCAGCTCGCCCGCGCCTTCGGCGCCGAGGTCTATGCGACCGCAGGTTCGAAAGAGAAATGTGAAGCCTGCGAAAAGCTCGGCGCCAAGCGGGCCATCAACTACAAGGCCGAAGATTTCGCCGAAGTCATCAAGGCCGAAACCGGCGGTCAGGGCGTCGACATCGTGCTCGACATGATCGGCGCTGCCTATTTCGACAAGAACATCGCCTCGCTTGCCAAGGATGGCTGCTTGTCGATCATCGCCTTCCTCGGGGGAGCGATGGCCGAGAAGGTCAATCTCACGCCGATCATGGTCAAGCGTCTCACGGTCACCGGTTCCACGATGCGCCCACGCACGGCCGAAGAAAAACGCGCCATCCGCGACGATCTTCTCTCCCAGGTCTGGCCGCTTCTCGAAACCGGAAAGCTTGCCCCCGTCATCCACAAGACCTTCGCTTTCGAGGATGTCGTCGAGGCTCACAAGCTGATGGAAACGAGCGGTCACATCGGCAAGATCATGCTGCGTCTGTGACCGCTCGCACGTCGCTCACCGGGCCTGCCGTTCGGTGGACGACGAGAGGGTCAAGGACGCTGCGATGGCGATGAGGCCGGGAAGTGCCATCAGGGCATAGAGCCAGTGCGCTGCCGAGATGCTGCCGGCAACGCCGCCGGGCGTGACGAGCCCGGTACCGTTGGCGATGACGCCTGCGATCGCCGCGCCGAAGGCGCTGCCAAGCGATTGCACGGTCGAGATCGCCGCCGATGCCTTGTCCTGTTCGGCGCTGCTGACAAGGCGCAGCACCTTCGTGACCAGATGCGCCCATCCGAGCCCGACGCCGAAGCCCATCAACAGCATAGCGACGGCTGCCGGCCCGAGAATGGCGAGGCTTGCAACCTGATTGTCCCGCGCAAGGAAGATCGCAAGGCCTACCGTGGCCAGCGCCTCGACGATGCATCCGGCGATAATCGCATTGCTGGCGCGCCTGCCCGTGAAGGAGGCGCTGAAGAAGGCGGCAAGCGTCCAGCCGAGGGCGACAAGCGCGGTGAGATACCCCGAGACCAGCGGCGTCACGCCATGCAGAACCTGCAGGAAGTAGGGAATATAGATATCGCTGGTGAGCACCAGCAGCAGCGCGAACATGGTGAGATAGACGCGCGCGACCGGCTTTGCGAGCGTGACCGCGCCGGTCGGCAGAAGCCGGTTGGTGCCGCGCCGTTCGGTCACCAGCATCAGCGAAATGGCGATGACGGAGAGGGCAATCAGCGCGGCCTTCGTCCCGGTATGCTCGACCGTGCCTGCGATGCTGACGAGAAGCACAGCGGCAAGAAGCAGGCAGATCTGCAGGATCGGCGTCTTGCCATGTGCACGGTCATCCGTCGCCTTCGGCAGCAGCCATGGTGCAAGAACCGCCATCAGGAGACCGAGCGGCACGAGGATGATGAAGGCGTATCGCCAGGCACTCCCTTCCGAAAACAGGCCGCCCGCACTGGGACCCAGCAGGGTCGCAGCACCCCAGATCGCGGCATAGAGGGTGGATGCCTTCGGCCAGAGCGGCTCGGGATAGGCAAAGCGGACGAAGGCATAGGCAAGGGCGGCGAGAATCCCGGCGCCGAAGCCCTGCACGGTGCGCCCGGCGAGGACCACTTCCATGACCGGTGCGGCGGCGCAGACGAGGCTGCCCGTCCCGAAAATCAGGGCACCGCAGACATAGGCGCTGCGCAAACCCATGCCGCGCGGCCGCATGGCGACGAAGATCGAGCCGAGCACGGCAGAGGCAACATAAAGCGTCGTCACCCAGGCAAGCAGCGGCAGCCCGCCGATATCGCGAACGATCGAAGGCGCAACGGTGGCAGTGATGTAGCTCTCGACCGCATAAAGCGTCACGCCGCCGCCGAGCATCAGTGTCGCCGGCAGCAGGGACGGCGTGAAAAGCTGAAATACGGAGTTCTGCGATGCGGCAGTCTGATCGACACTGCTCATAAGATTGCCTCGAAATGTTTTCTCTAGCGGGCCGTTATTTTCCAAGTTATAAGTTGGAAATTACACGCTTGGCTCTTTAAAGCAAGCGATGACTTGGAAAAATAGATGCGTCAATCGCCTGCCAACCGTATCCTGCTTCTGCTGAAGACCGAAGGCCCGCAACTGGGTGTCGCCGTCGGCGAGCATCTCGGCATTTCCTCCGAAGCTGCCCGGCAGCAGTTGACGAAGCTTGCAGAGGAGGGGCTCACCGAGCCGGTGGCGGAGCAGGGCTCCGGCCGCGGCAGGCCGAAGCAGCTCTGGCAGCTGACCTCGGCAGGACACCAGACCTTTCCGGACGGCCATGCCGAATTGACCGCAACCCTTCTCACCACGCTCGTCGGGACGCTCGGCGAGGATGCGCTGGACGCAGTCATCTCCGCGCGCGAAACCGAAACGGTGAAGCGCTACCGCGAGGAAATCTCCGCATCCGATCTTGCCGCGCGTGTCCGCCAATTGGCGGCGATCCGGACACGAGAGGGCTACATGGCCGACAGCTGGATGGAAGAGGACGGCTCCTTCATGCTTGTCGAAAACCACTGCCCGATCTGTGCTGCCGCCACCGCCTGCGCAGGCTTCTGCCGCTCGGAGCTCGAGACATTCCGCAGCATTCTTAATGCAAAGGTCGAACGCGCCGAGCACATCCTCGCCGGCGCCCGTCGCTGCGCTTACCGGATCAGCGCCGACTAGGCTCGCGGACACAAGAAGGTATGCAATTGCGCCGCGCCCGCAGCCGAAAAGACGTTGCTTTATCGGTGCAAGACGCTATGCCTTGGCATCCCCAAATCGATCCGGATTTCTGTCCCATGTCCAATCCCGTCACTGTCGAAGTTACACGCGGCTCGCTCGTCGAAAGCCGCCATCGCGGCGCGGTGGTCGCAGTCGACGGGGATGGCAGGATTGTCTTTGCGCTCGGCGATATTGAAGCCGGTGTTTTCCCGCGTTCGGCCTGCAAGGCCATGCAGGCGCTGCCGCTGGTGGAAAGCGGTGCCGCGGATGCCTACGGCTTCGGCAACAAGGAGCTCGCGCTCGCCTGTGCGTCGCACAGCGGTGAGGATGAGCACGTGGCGCTTGCCGCCTCCATGCTGGCGCGCGCCGGCCGCGGCGTTGAGGCGCTGGAATGCGGGGCCCACTGGTCGTCGGACCAGAAGACGCTCATCCATCAGGCGCGGACGATAAAGGCGCCGACGTCGCTGCATAACAATTGCTCCGGCAAACACGCGGGCTTCGTCTGCGCCTGCTGCCACCAGGATATCGATCCGAAGGGTTACATCGATTACGACCATCCGCTGCAGCGGGAAATCCGCGCGACGATGGAAAGCCTCACCGGCGCCGTGCTCGGCCACGACAATTGCGGCACCGACGGCTGTTCGATCCCGACTTATGCCGTGCCGCTGCGCGGCCTCGCGCATGGTTTTGCCAAGATGGCAACCGGCCATGGCCTCGAGCCGCTGCGCGCCAAGGCCTCGCGCCGTCTTTTCGATGCCTGCATGGCCGAACCCTTCTATGTCGCCGGTACCGGCCGCGCCTGCACGGAACTGATGCAGATCGCGCCGGGCAAGATTTTCTGCAAGACGGGCGCCGAAGGCGTGTTCTGCGCGGCAATTCCGGAGCAGGGAATTTCGATCGCTGTGAAGTGCGAGGACGGAACGACCCGCGCCGCCGAGGCGATGGTGGCCGCAGCCCTTGCCCGGTTCTTCGAGAAAGGCAGCGACGTCCACGCCAAGCTGATGGCGATGGCCGTCAGGCCGATGCACAATTGGAACGGCATCCATGTCGGCGATATTCGCGTCACGGCTGCGCTCTCCGCATAGTCCGTGCCGTTGCGGCACAGGCGATTGTGGATAATCAGTAACTACTAATATGCATTAAACCAAATTCAGCGAGAGTGGATGCGCAATGGCGCATTTATCCTACCATGGCGCGACGTTCGACCCGTGCCATGAGGGCAGGATATGTTTGCAGGCCGCTATCTCTGGTGGATGCTGATCGCCGTCGCGGTCTTCCTGTTCTTTTCGATGTGCTTCGAGTACGTCACCTGGGCTGTCGTTGCGATATCTGGCTGCGCCGAGATCGCCGGCTCCTGCGGGCCGATCGCTCTCACGATGTCGGGTGCGATAAAGCCTGCCGGCATCGGGCTTGCAGGGGCAATCATGGTGTTCTGCACCTTCGCCCGCTTGCGCTATCTCTCGGCGAGCTGGCTCTGGGCGCTCGTTGCGCTCATCTGGTTTTCAGCAGCGGCGGCCTTCCCGGGCATTCTCGCCGCCGGCTGGACGGGTCAGTTGCGGCCGGAAATGGTCGTGGAAGGTCTCCCGTCGGCCTTCCTCTTCGTCACCGTGTTCTGCGGCTATCTCGTCATCCCCTTCGAAGAGGGGAAGACCGTTCCCTTCGGCCAATGGGCCTGGCTGCGGGCCGTCACCTGGCTTGCCGCCGCCTACGGCGTGCTCACGGCAATCGCCGAGACGGAAGGCTTCGGCGCCATTCCCGCACGCATGCTCGGCATGCCCTGGATCGCGTCCGCGATCGCCGCGGTCCAGCCGCGCCTGGCCTCAATCCTCGATCTCGGCTCCGGCGGTATGACGCCAGCCTATGTCGTGCTCGCGATCTTCGTGGCGGCCCTTGCCGCAAGTCTGCTGCCGCAGGACGTCGCCCTGCTGCGCGCCCGGCTGGGCGCAACCTTTACGCTTCGAGGATTGCGGCGTTGAGCGCCCGGTATGGGGCAAGCCGCTCCTCCGGCATTCCCGCTGAAACGATCAATCCCGCCACCTCCGAAATGCCAAGCACAGGGCAGGGCGAGACGAGATCGAATTTCTCCTCGGTCAGCAGCACATGTGTTTCCGCCGAGCAATGGGCGATATGGCGCTTGATGGCCGCCTCCTCGAAATCACCCGTCGACAGCCCGTGCACCGGATGGGCGGCGGTCACGCCGAGGAAGAAGATATCGGGCCGGAGCTGCGAGATCGCCGCCATGGCCGCCGCGCCGGTCGCCACCATCGAATGCTTGTAAAGCCGCCCGCCTGTCAGGATGACCTCGGCAGAGGGGTGATGCTCCAGTTCCGCCGCGATCGTCGGGCTATGCGTGGCGACGGTAATGGCGATGTCTCGCGGCAGATGCCGGGCGACCTCCGCGGTGGTCGTGCCGCCGTCGAGGAAGATCATCTGTCCCGCCTTCACCATCTCCGCCGCCCTGGCGCCGAGCCGCTGCTTGGCCTCCGACGCAACGCTGCGCCGCGCCGAAAAATCCGGCAGGTTCGGCGCAATCGGCATCGCGCCGCCGTGGACCCGCCTCAGCAGTCCTTCCGCGGCCATCTCGCGCAGGTCGCGCCGGATCGTGTCTTCGGACAGCGCGAAATCCTCGGCAATGCGCTTGGCAATGACCTGGCCGTCGCGGCGCAGGATGTCGAGGATCAAGTTTTTGCGTTGGGTGGTCAGCATCGCTCTGCACGAGATTACATGAAACGGCATGATAATGCCCGAAATGACTCGACATTCAAGAAAATTCGCGCAAAATCGTGAAGTCCCGTGCATGAGGCCGGGAGTGAGGGAGTCTGACAATGTTGATTTTGATTGCGGGGCCATACAGGTCCGGAACCGGCGACGATCCGGCAAGAATGGCGGCCAACCTGAAGCGGCTGGAAGAACCATCCTACGCGCTCTTCAGGGCGGGCCATGTGCCGATGATCGGCGAATGGGTGGCACTACCGGTCTGGAATGCCGCCGGCGGCAAGTCGATCGGCGACGATCTCTACGAGGAAATCTTCCATCCCGTCGCCCACCGGCTCTTGCAGCTTTGCGAAGGGGTGTTGCGGCTGCCGGGCGATTCCAAGGGCGCGGATAATGATGTCCGCATCGCCCGGGAGCGTGGCATTCCCGTCTGGTACAGGCTGGAAGACGTGCCGGGATGCGCCAAGGCGGCCTGACCTGAGGGGCGGAAACGGCCCCATTTCATCATAGGCGGCAAGTCGCGGTTGCGCTATAAAACTCCCAAAAAGGGAGTCGATCATGCTGACGTTCTACTTCGCCCCGGGCACCTGTGCACTTGCAAGCCTTATCGCTCTGGAGGAAGCGGGTCTTACCTATGAAGCAAGGAAGATCAGTTTCAAGGATAATGAGCAGCGCTCGCCGGAATACCTGCAGATCAATCCGAAGGGCCGGGTTCCGGCGCTCGCGACGGATCGCGGCGTTCTGACCGAGAGCCCGGCGATCCTCGCCTATATCGCACAGATCGCACCCGCCGCAGGGCTCGCACCGGGCGACCCGTTCGAATTCGCCCGGCTGCAGGCGTTCAACAACTACATCTGTTCCACCGTTCATGTGAACCACGCGCATGGCCGCCGCGGCAGCCGCTGGGCGGACGATCCGGCCGCCCACGAAGCCATGAAGACCAAGGTGCCGCAGACGATGACGGAATGCTTCGAACTGATCGAGGCGAAGCTGTTCGCAGGACCTTGGGTCATGGGCGAGCAGTATTCGGTGGCCGACCCCTATCTCTTTACGATGACGGGCTGGCTGCGCGGTGACGGTGTCGATCCGATGCGCTTCCCTAAAGCAACGGCCCATTACGCCAGCATGATGGAACGCCCGGCGGTGCAGCGGGCGCTGACGATCGAAAAGGCCTGACGGGGTTCCTCAGCGCTGGAGATGTTCTCCCGCTGATATTGCCTGCAACGCCGTCATTCCTGTGCTTGTCACAGGAATCCAGCCACGGCGCATCCGCGCCGTGAATGACTCTCCCGCGGCGTCAAATGAGTCTCCTGCGCCATAGACATGGCGCGCGACTGGCTTCCTGTGACAAGCACAGGAATGAGGGAGAGCGGGGTCCGGCAGTCCACAACCCCTTGCGCCCTGTTTGCGGAAAGAACCCCCGGAAATCACGCGCATCTCGGCAGTGACTGGCCCTCGTTCCGCGTCGGCTTCGGCGCGGGATAAATCGAGGGCAGGTCGGCGAGCTGCCTCAGCGACATTGCGGCGATTTCCGGATGCGACAGCGGATCTTGATTCTCCAAGGGCCTTGGGCCAGGCGGCTCACTCAAGAAAAACTTTAGCAATGACATGGCAATGCCTCGCTCGATTTCTGGTCGGGAATCCGAATTGCACCAACGCCTCCGTCTCGCCGGTGCTGGAACTCCGATTAACGTTCATGGTCTCAATATCGGACCGCTCAACCATGTTTTCAATTGAGATTACCGGTGATCCGCTATAGAAAAGCTATATGCGAAATCTGAACTCCGTGCATTTGAACGGGCTGCGAGCGCTGGAGGCGGTCGGGCGTCTCGGCTCGTTGCAGCTTGCCGCCGAGGAACTTGGCGTCTCGATCGGCGCCGTCAGCCAGCAGGTCATCAAGGCGGAAGGGCAGCTTGACCGGGTGATCTTCGAGCGAACGCCGAAAGGCATGGTCGTGACGGAAGCCGGTGCGCCGGTGCTGGCCGCATTGACCGACGGCCTGACCCGCATGTCGGAGGCCGTGTCGATCGCCCAGCGCAGGGACGACACGACCCTGACGATCTCCGTCGCCCCTGTCTTTGCCGCCCGATGGCTCGTCTGGCGGCTCGATCGCTTCGCCGCGCATTTCCCGGACATTCAGCTGCGCTTGGAAGCGACGACGAACCTCGTCAATCCCTCGACCTCCGATGTCGATATCGGCATTCGCGTCGGGGCGGGGCAGTGGCCGGGCGTCAGGGCCGAGCTGCTCCTTGCGCAGGAAGTGTTTCCGGTCTGCGCGCCGCAGATGGCGCAGGACCTGAAGGAGCCTGCGGACCTCTTGAAGCTGCCGGCGGTCATCGATGGTCGCGCCATGTTCAACTGGGACGTCTGGATGCGCGAGGCAGGCCTCCAAGGCGCGACGCTCGCAACGCGCCACGTCTTCAACGACGCCTCGCTCTGTCTCGACGCGGCCATCGCCGGGCAGGGCGTCATGCTCGCCTGGCAGACCCTCGCAGATTATTCGCTGCAGGCCGGCCAGCTCGCCGCTCCCTTCGGCATCCGCGCCAAGACCGGCTTCGGCCACTATTTCATCACCGCCGAGGGCGCGCGCGAGCCGAAGAAGGTGAGAGATTTCAAGGCTTGGATTCGCGAGGAGATGGCCGGGACGCTGAAGCTCTTTTCATGAGGAGCACAAGGGTTGGTGCGTTCAACACTCCATTGGCTTTGCTTGGCTCCTATGGCAAAGCTGTCGAGCAACCACACACGCAGAGGATGAGATTCCACAGTGCCTATCGGCGTTGCCCACGCAGAACTGATCGCCGTCCTTGCCGCTGTCACCAATGACGATCCACGCGTCATGACGGTCGGCACCGGCGACGCCCTGCCTTCCGGTTCCTTCGAGATGGGCCACCGCACGCTGCAGAGCGGCCTGCGGGAATGGGTCCAGGAGCAGACGGCCCATCCCGTCGGCTATCTTGAGCAGCTCTATACCTTTGCCGACCGCGACCGGCAGAACGAGATCTTGGGCGGGCGAACGATCTCGATCAGCTATCTGGGGCTGGTGCGGGAGCATCCGGCGCCGGGCTGGCATAGCTGGTACGAATATTTTCCGTGGGAGGACCACCGCAAAGGCAAGCCGCCGGTTTTCGATGCGCTCGTCGAGCGGCTGCGGTGCTGGGAAACGACGGATGCCGCCCGGCAGGAGCGCCGCAGGCGCCGGATCGCCTTTACTTTCGGGCTGGAGGGCGCGGTGTGGAACGAGGATCTCGCCCTGCAGCGCTACGAGCTTTTGTATGAGGCCGGTCTGGTGGCGGAGGCGGGCGCGACGGCTGCCGAAAACCCGGGGCGCCGGATGTTTGCCGATCATAGGCGGATTCTTGCGACCGGCATCGC
The DNA here is from genome assembly GCF_056755095.1 of Rhizobium sp. SVR5-9E. Classification (NCBI taxonomy): domain Bacteria; kingdom Pseudomonadati; phylum Pseudomonadota; class Alphaproteobacteria; order Hyphomicrobiales; family Rhizobiaceae; genus Rhizobium; species Rhizobium sp. SVR5-9E. Next base: position 26,049 of record NZ_JBNDHS010000042.1, read on the forward strand.
CCGGCTTCGGGCGAAGATCAAGTATCGCCCGGTGGTCTTCGAGTTGATGCCGGAGAGCTTCACCCTGCTGCAGCTTCAGCGCAGCGTCGAGGCGCTGGCGGGGCTTACCCTCCACAAGCCGAATTTCCGCCGGTTGATCGATCAGCAGCAATTGATCGAGGAAACCGGCGAAATGGCCAGCGAAACCGGCGGCCGCCCGGCAAAGCTGTTCCGCTACCGGCATGCCGTTCTCGAAGAACGCGCTCTCTCCGGCTCGAAACTTCCACTCTCCCGCGGTTGACATAATCTCGAATTGAGAATAATAAGCTTTGTCCTATATATACTCATTTAGAGTATAAAGGAGATCGCCATGAATTCTGCCGTGTCCGCGTCCTCTCTCTACGACCGCGTCAGCCGCGTCATCCCCAAGGCCGAATGGCTGAGCTTCGAGGAGGATGTCGAAGCGATTCTCGATCTCAAGCGCCGCCGCAACGCGGTCATTCTCGCCCACAACTACCAGACGCCGGAGATTTTCCACGGTGTGGCCGATATCGTCGGCGACAGTCTTGCACTGGCGCGCAAGGCGATCGAGGTGGATGCGGAGGTCATCGTCCTTGCCGGCGTGCATTTCATGGCCGAGACGGCAAAACTCCTCAATCCTCAAAAGACGGTGCTCATCCCCGATATGGGCGCAGGCTGCTCGCTGGCTGATTCGATCACGCCGGAAGACGTCGCGCTGCTGCGGCAGGCGCATCCCGGCGTGCCTGTTATCACCTATGTGAACACTTCGGCGGCGGTGAAGGCCGCTTCGGACATCTGCTGCACCTCGGGCAACGCCAAGCAGGTGGTCGAATCGCTCGGCGTGCCGCGCGTGCTGATGATCCCGGACGAATATCTCGCCCGCAATGTTGCGAAGGAGACGGATGTCGAAATCATCGCTTGGCACGGCCATTGCGAAGTGCATGAGCTCTTCAATGCCGACGACGTTCGCCAGCTGAGGGAAAACTACCCCGGCGTCACCGTGCTCGCACATCCGGAATGTCCTCCGGATGTCGTCGCCGAAGCGGACTTCGCAGGTTCCACCGCCGTCATGTCCGATTATGTCGGGCAAAGGCGTCCCGCCCGTGTCGTACTCCTCACCGAATGTTCGATGAGCGACAACGTCGCCGTCCATCATCCGGACGTCGAGTTCATCCGGCCCTGCAATCTCTGCCCGCACATGAAGCTGATCACGCTTTCGAACATCCGTTCCGCGCTGGAAGAAAACCGCCACGAAGTCACGGTCGACCCCGCCGTTGCCGTTGCCGCACGCCGGGCGGTGGAAAGGATGCTGGCGATATGACCGAGATCCTGACCCATCTTGCCGGCCGTCCCGTCATTGTCGGCAGCGGCCTTGCCGGGCTGATGACGGCGCTGACCCTTGCGCCGCAGCCGGTCGTGCTCATCACCCGAGGGGCACTAGGCGCTGAGACCTCAAGTGCCTGGGCGCAGGGCGGCATCGCCGCAAGCATCGGTGCGGATGACAGCGCGGAGCTGCACCTTGCCGATACGCTTGCGGCCGGCGATGGCTTTTGCGATCCCGAAGTCGCCGCCGGTATCATCAGCGAAGCGCCGGCGGTGATCGCCGCGCTGGAGAAAGCCGGCGTCCGCTTCGACAGGAGTGCAGCAGGAGAGCTTTCGCTGGGCCTCGAGGCCGCCCATTGCCGCCCGCGCATCGTTCATGCCGAGGGCGACGGTTCGGGTGCTGCGATTGTTCGTGCACTGGCACAGGCTGTCTCCTCCACTTCGTCGGTCACCGTGCTGGCCGATTTCGAAGTCCGGCGTCTGCTTCTCGCCGACGGTGTGATCGGTGGCGTCCTCTGCGCATCGAAGGGAACGGCTTTCATCCTGCCGACGCCGCATGTCCTGCTGGCCACCGGCGGCGTGGGCGGCCTCTACGAGGCGACGACCAACCCGGTCGGTAACTTCGGGCAGGGCATTGCGCTTGCGGCGAGGGCAGGGGCCGAGCTGGCCGATATGGAATTCGTGCAGTTCCATCCGACGGCGCTCCGCTCGAAGCGCAGGCCGCTGGCGCTTGTCAGCGAGGCGGTGCGCGGCGAGGGGGCAGTCCTTCTCAACGAACGGGGTGAGCGCTTCATGGCGGATCAGCCTGCTGCGGAACTTGCGCCGCGCGATGTCGTGGCGCGGGCGATCAGCGCCGAAATCGCGCGCGGCGGCCGGGTGTTCCTCGATGCCCGCGAGGCGTTGGGCGATCGCTTCCCGATGCGCTTTCCGCTGATCGACGGGCTGTGCCGCGAAGCGGGGATCGATCCAGCGCGGCAGCTGATCCCGGTCGCACCGGCCGTGCACTATCACATGGGCGGCGTCACCACGGACGAGAGCGGCCGCAGTTCTGTCCCCGGCCTCTGGGTCGCGGGCGAAGCCGCATCGACCGGCCTGCACGGCGCCAACCGGCTGGCCAGCAACTCGCTGCTGGAAGCCGCGGTCATGGGCATGCGCGCCGCCAAAGACATAGCAGGCACGGCCGCATGCCTGCGCCCGACGGCGCTCGAACCGCTGCCACCGCAGCCCGACGCATCGCCTGTTCGCGGTATTGTTTCCGGACATCTCGGTGTCCTGCGCAACGGCGGCACGATTCACGGTGCGATCGGCGCCCTCCTGCCGCTTGTCGAGCAGGAGGGACCCGCAACCGACCCCGCAATCGTCGCCTTGCTGATTGCCGTCTTTGCGGCCCTGCGGACCGAATCACGCGGCGCCCATGCCCGAACCGACTTCCCGCTCAAGCTTGCGAACGCCAGACGCCGTCGGATGAGCCTGCCTCAGGTGCTGAATTTTGCGCAGGCCGTCCTATCCAATCCCCTTGCCAGGAGTGCCTAACATGACGCTTGTTTCCTTGCCGCGGCTGATGATCGAGCCGCTCGTCCGCAACGCCCTGCTTGAAGATCTCGGTCTTGCCGGCGACATCACCTCGGCCGCCGTCATCCCCGAAGACCATCGCTCGGCGGTCGTCATGGCGGCGCGCCAGCCGGGCGTGATCGCCGGTCTCGACGCTGCCGAGCTTGCGTTCCAGTTCGTCGATCCTGAGATCGTTTTGACGCGTCACGTCGGCGACGGCGCGGCCGTGAAGCCCGGTGAGGTCATCGCCGCGATCGAAGGTCCCTCACGCGGCATCCTGACCGGCGAGCGGACGGCCTTGAATTTCCTCGGCCACCTGTCCGGCATCGCGACGGTCACGGCGGGGATTGTCGCCGCCATCGCTGGCACGAAAGCTTCGGTCGCCTGCACGCGCAAGACGACGCCGGGATTGCGCATCCTCGAGAAATACGCCGTGCGCGCCGGTGGCGGCGTGAACCACCGGTTTGCGCTTTCCGATGCCGTTCTGATCAAGGACAATCACGTTGCTATTGCCGGCGGCGTTGCTGAGGCGATCCGCCGGGCCAAGGCGGGTGCCGGCCATATGGTGAAGATCGAGGTCGAGGTCGACACGCTAAAGCAGCTGCGCGAGGTGATGGAAGTCGGTGTCGATGCAGTGCTGCTCGACAACATGACCCCCGATGAGCTTCGCGAAGCGGTGGCGCTCGTCGCAGGCCGGGCGATCACCGAAGCCTCCGGGCGCGTGACGCCGCAGTCGGCAGGCGCAATCGCCGCGTCCGGCGTCGACCTCGTCTCGGTCGGCTGGCTGACGCATAGCGCGCCGACGCTCGACATCGGGCTCGATTGGAAATCCAACCAGTCGTGACGCGGGTGTTGGTCCGTCAGCCAGTTAGACCGGCTCTCAGGTTGTCGACAAAGGTCGTTGTTGGATGCCGACGCATTCTTTTGCGTCATGCCGGACCTGATCCGGCATCCAGCAGCGCGATGTCCATCGCGCGAAAGAGTCTATTGCGATCAATGACTTGATCGCGCTGGATCCCGGCTCAAGGCCGGGATGACGACGGTGAGTACAGCACCGTCGATCGCAAAAATCCGGTCAGCAAAGAGTTTGTCAGCAGTCTGCGAGCCAGTTAGACCGGCTCTTTCGAGCGCGTCGCCTGCATGGCGAGGTAGCCCGGGCGGGACTGGCAGCGCTTCAGCCAGGCATCGACCTTCGGATGCGCGTCGAAGAGCGCCTGTTCCGTCTGGCTGTAGCGCAGCACTTCCGCCACGTTGAGATCGGCGACGGTGAAGCGACCGCCGACGATCCAGTCCCTCTCGGTGAGATGCTTTTCCAGAACGGCGAGCGGCCGCTTCATGGAGCGGCAGGCGACGTCGATCGTCCCCTTGCCGGCCTCGGTGTTTTCGTGCTCGTTGTCGTAGGTGAGGACGATCTTCACTGTATGCGGCTCGACCTCCGCCAGCGCCCAGACGGTCCACATCGTCAGCAAACCGTCTTCCTCGACGGTTTGAGCGGAAAGCGGGCCGCCATGTTTGCGGGCGAGGTAGAGGTTGATCGCCAGCGACTCATGCATCACAAGCTCGCCGTCCTTGATCGAAGGGATCAGTCCCATCGGATTGACGGCGAGGAATTCCGGCGAGAGCGTGTTGATCGGCGCATCGGGAGCGAGTGGATTGGCAAGCCGCTTCGCCTGGATCACCGGCGCGGATTTGAACTCGATGCCCAGCTCCTCCGCCATCCAGTAGACGCGCGCGGCGCGAGAACGGTAAACCCCATAGATTGTCAGCATGTCTGATCCCCTTGTATCTGCTGCAAATTAAAGCGTTGGCGAGCGAGGCGGAAGCGGCTCAACCTTATGTATCAATGAAAGGTTTTGATGCGTCTCAGCCGGTCCTGTTCTGCTCGATCGTCAGCTGCGGATATCGGTCGCTGCCCGCCTTTGTGAGATCTCCGGACACCTTCTTGTCCCATTCGAAACCGAAGATCGCGCCCTCGCTCATCTCCTGAAAGATGTTGCCGGTGATCACCGCCGTGCCCGCGCCGTCTGCCACAGACACCGCGCAGCCGACAGCGGACTTTCGCACGACGTTTCCGGTAACGGCGAGATTGCGCAGATAGGGTCCCCAGCCGAGTTGCATCGCCCAGAGTGGCGCGCCTTCGATGATATTGCCGGAGATGACCGTATCGGCCTCCGCGGCGATGCCGGTGCCGAAGCCGACTTCGTGCTTATAAGGGCCGGCCAGCGTCAGGTTCCGCACGATGTTGCCGCTGACGGCCGCAAGCCTTCCGCCTTCGTTGAAATTGGCGATGGAGATACCGTTCGCCGCACCGTCGACGAGGTTGCTGGAAACGATGGCGCCCTGAAAATTGAATTCCACATAGATCGCCGTCTCGCCGGAGCGCAGGCATTGATTGCCGGTGATCTGCACGTTGTCGCCGGAATTGGCGCGGACGGCGGTAAAGGCGCAGTCGGAAATATGGTTGTTGGCGATAATCACCCCGCCGGCGCGGAAAATATTGATGCCGTTGCCGTTCTGCCCCGTGCCGCCGTCATCCGCCCGGATGCGGGTAACACGGTTGCCGGAGATCACAGTGCCGTCTTCGCCCTTCTCCCAGCGATGCACGAGAATGCCGCCATTGCCGCATTCGGTCACCGTGTTTCCGGTGATCGACAGTCCGGTGGAATTGACCGCAAAGACGCCCGCCTGCGCCGCCCCTGAAAGGCGGCTGCGCTCGATCCGCCCGCCGCAGCGCTCCAGGCGCAAGCCGTGTTTGCTGCTTCCTCGAATCTCACAATTGTCGATCTGCAGGTCGTCCACACCGGTCAACTGGACAAGCCCGCCGTTTTCCTCCTCGGCCATGCCGCCGTTGCTCTCGATGACGATGCCGGAAAGCTCGATCCGCCGCGCGCCATCTGCCGAATTGAGGCTGCCGCGATGCAAAATCCGCGAGGCGCCGGGAACGCCGCTGATGCGGCAATTACCCGGCAGCACGAGGTTCGCGGCCTGATAGGTCCCGGCGGGAAGATAGAGCGGCGTATCCCTCCGCGCCGCCTCGTCGATCATCGCCTGCAGCCCGTTCTTGGCCACCCCCGAAGCATCCAGCGCGCCGCGCAGCGCCGGCGGCTTCGATGCCGCAAAGGCACGACCGGCCACCGGCATGGCAAGCGCCGTGCCGAGAAAGCCGAGTATGTTGCGACGCAGATGCATCCGAGGACCGTCCGAAAGCAGTGAATGTCAGTTCGGATCTCTGTTTTTGCACAAAATCCTTGCCGCGAAGTAAGCTGCCTTTTCAGTATTGAAACAACCCGTGACATTCCCCGGGGACAGCGATCAGACGCAAACGGCAAAGGGCCACTGGCGGTCCGCCCGTTTCTCGCTATCTTTTCGCTCATGATGAGACCCGATGCTCTGCTTTACCCGGCCCCCGAGGGGCTTTATTGCCCGGAGGGCGGATTTTATGTCGATCCGGTGCGGCCGGTGGATCGGGCTCTGGTCACCCACGGCCATTCCGACCATGCCCGCTCCGGCCACCGGCATGTTCTCGCCACGCGCCAGACGCTTGACATCATGCGCCTGCGCTATGGCGACGATTTCGCAGGCAGCGAGCAGGCCGCGAGCTTCGGCGAAGAGCTGGATTTGAACGGCGTCAAGGTGAGCTTCCATCCGGCCGGCCATGTTCTCGGCTCCGCGCAGATCGCCATCGAGAAGAACGGCACCCGCATTGTCGTCTCCGGCGATTACAAGCGCCGCCCGGACCCGACCTGCGCCGCCTATGTGCCGGTCCCCTGCGACGTCTTCATCACCGAAGCGACCTTCGGGCTTCCGGTCTTCCACCATCCCGACCCGATGGACGAGACCGGCAAGGTGCTGGCCTCGCTGCGTCAGTTTCCGGAGCGCACGCATCTGATCGGCGCCTATGCGCTCGGCAAGGCGCAGCGTGTTATCCGTCTGCTGCGCGATGCCGGTTACAGCGAGCCGATCTATATCCATGGCGCGATGGAGCGGCTCTGCGACTATTATCAGGGGCAGGGCATCGATCTTGGCGATCTGCAGCCGGCAACGATCGAGAGCCGCGATAAAGCCGCCTTCCGGGGCACGGTCGTCGTCGGGCCGTCCTCCGCCTTTGCCGATCGCTGGGCGCGCCGTTTCAACGATCCGCTTCCCGCCTTCGCCTCCGGTTGGATGATGGTGCGCCAGCGCGCCAAGCAGCAAGGCGTCGAACTGCCGCTGGTGATCTCCGACCATTGCGACTGGCCGGAACTCACCGAGACGATCAAGGAACTCGGCGCCGCCGAAGTCTGGGTCACCCATGGCCGCGAGGAGGCGCTCGTGCGCTGGTGCGAACTGCAGGGCATCAAGGCCAAGCCGCTTCATCTGGTGGGCTACGAAGATGAGGGGGATTGACGCGTGATTGCTGCGGTGGGTTTCCTCTTCTCCCCAGCGGGGAGAAGATGTCCGTTAGGAGAGATGAGGGGGGTGAGCGACGGAAGGAGCGAACAACCGCCTTATTCGCAAAGCCTTTGTATGACGCGCCGACCCCCTCATCCGACCCTTCGGGCCACCTTCTCCCCGCTGGGGAGAAGAAAAGACGGAGCGCTCCTATGAAAGCCTTCGCCGACCTACTCGACCGTCTCGTTCTCACCCCCAGCCGCAACGGCAAGCTGAAGCTGCTGGCCGACTATTTTCGCGATACGCCGGACCCGGACCGGGGCTATGGCCTTGCCGCCATCGCCGGCACACTGGTGGTGCGCGACGTCAAGCCCGCCATGCTCCGCGATCTGACGCTCGAGCGTCTGGACGAGGTGCTGTTCCGCTATTCCTACGATTATGTCGGTGATCTCGCCGAAACGATCTCGCTCGTCTGGGACAACGAGAAGGACATCGACCGTTCCGCGCTCGCCCAGCCGCGCCTCGGCGAAGTCGTCACCCGGATGAATTCCCTCGGCCGCACCGAAGTCAGAGGCTTCGTCCGCGAGACGATGGACCGGCTGGATCCGTCGGGGCGCTTCGCCTTCATCAAGCTCGCAACCGGCGCCATGCGCATCGGCGTCTCGGCACGGCTTGCCAAGCAGGCGCTGGCTGATCTCGGCAGCAAGGACGTGACCGAGATCGAAACGCTCTGGCACGGCCTCGAACCGCCCTACGAGTCGCTGTTCGAATGGCTGGAGGGCAGGGGTGGCAAGCCCATCCTGGCGACGCCGGCGATCTTCCACTCCGTCATGCTCGCCCATCCGGTGGAGGAGAACGATCTGGCCAACCTCGACCCGGCGGACTATGCCGCCGAATGGAAATGGGACGGCATCCGTGTGCAGCTTTCGCGCTCGGGCGAAACGCGCAAGATCTATTCCCGCTCCGGCGACGACATTTCCGGCGCCTTCCCGGACATCCTGGAATCGATCAGCTTCAACGGTGTGCTCGACGGCGAATTGCTGGTCGGCGGCACGTCGCGCTCGAACAGCCCGACGAGAACCTTTTCCGACCTTCAGCAACGCTTGAACCGCAAGACGGTGACTGCCAAAATGCTCGAGGAGTATCCCGCCTTCATCCGGGCGTATGATTTGCTTTTCGACGGCGACGAGGACGTGCGCGGCAACACTTATCTCGATCGTCGCGACCGTCTTTCGGAAATCATCGAACAGGCCCCGCACGATCGCTTCGATCTCTCTTCGCTCGTTGCCTTTTCGACATGGGATGAGTTGGACGATCTGCGCGAATCGCCGCCCGATCCGGTGATCGAGGGGGTGATGATCAAGCGAAAGGACAGTATCTATCAGGCCGGCCGCGTGAAGGGCCCGTGGTTCAAGTGGAAACGCAATCCCTACAACGTCGACGCCGTCTTGATGTATGCCCAGCGCGGCCACGGCAAGCGCTCGAGCTACTATTCCGATTTCACTTTCGGTGTCTGGACCGAAATGCCGGATGGCGAGCAGCTGGTGCCGGTCGGCAAGGCCTATTTCGGCTTTACCGACCAGGAGTTGGAGGTGCTCGACAAGTTCGTCCGCAACAACACGACGGAGCGCTTCGGTCCGGTTCGCGCCCTGCGGGCCGACAGGGAGTTCGGTTTCGTCGTCGAAGTCGCCTTCGAGGGAATCAATCGCTCCACCCGGCACAAATCCGGCGTAGCGATGCGCTTTCCGCGCATCTCCCGGCTGCGTCCCGACAAGCCGTCCTACGAGGCCGACCGGCTCGAAACACTGGTCGCGATGATCGACAACGGCCGCGGCAGAGCCCCTCCTGCGCAACAGTGACGCAGAATCCCGCTTTCAACGCAATGTGTATTGGCCGTCATCGAGTTCCGGTGCAGACATTCGAAGCCGGGTCTATTCGTGGTGAGCCATGTTCTTTGATGATCGAAATGACTTCTTCCGCCAACGCCGCGCCGTACTCGCCGGGATCGCGGGCACCCTCCTGCTGCCCGGCATCGCCTCCGCCTTCGAGGTTCCGGATCAGCCACGCCTGATCAAGCATGACTATGCCAAGGTCCGCCACCGCTTCCGCACGAAGCTGCTTCGGAAGGGGCCAGCGCCGGACAAATACGAGCCATTGGTCGCACCGCCGGGTGGCGAGCAGATATTCTACCGCTCGGGCGCCGGCGGCGAACTCGAGCTTGCTGCCTGGGTCAGCAAATACAAGCGCAAGCGTCATGCAATGCCGGGCGTGCTTTTCCTCCATGGCGGCAACGCCATGGGCATAGGCCACTGGCAGCTCATCAAGCCATACATGGATGCGGGTTTCGTCGTGCTCATGCCTTCCGTCCGCGGTGAAAATGGCCAGATGGGCAATTTTTCCGGTTTTTACGATGAGGTGGACGACGTGCTGGCGGCCGCCGACCGGCTTGCGCATCTTCCCGGTGTCGATCCGAACCGGCTTTTCGTCGCGGGCCATAGCGTTGGAGGCACGCTCACCATGCTGGCCGCCATGAGCACCCACCGATTCCGTGCCGCTGCCCCGATGTCCGGCAATCCTGACGCGTTCCGTTTCTTCAATCGGTACCCGCAGGACATCCGTTTCGACGATACCAACAAGCACGAGTTCGAGGTTCGCTCGGCGCTCTGCTACGCGCAGAGTTTCAAATGCCCGGTCCGCGTCACGCACGCGACCGAGGAGGACCATTTCATCGACCGTACCAGCCTGCTCGTCAGCCGCGCCGGTGGTGCCGGCATTCACATCGACGCCGCTACGGCCGCCGGCAACCATAATTCGGCGCTGCCCGAGCAGATCGCACAGAGCATTCCCTTTTTCCATGGCGTGGCCTCATAGGCGCGCCTTCAATTTTTGGGCCGATGCACTATACTAGGGTGCATCATGGCGCGAGTGCCAGACGAGATCATCCCGAACGATTACCCCCAGCTGAAATCGCTTCTGCTGGATCGCGAGCCGACGTGCCCCCTTCCGGCAAAGGAAGCCTTTGCGCTCTACGAGCGCAACTGGCGCTTTGTCGACGTGAGAAAGCTGACCGAAGACGAGACGGAGCTCGTTCGCGAGTTGACGGCGGTGTACGGCCACGGCGTCGTGCTAGTTTAGTGATTTCGCCCCATTGATCCCTTGAAGCGACCCGGTGAAGCTTCGGGGCCGACACCAGCTTCACGCCAGCCGCAAGTGCCATATCTGCCCGCGGATATCGCTCAGCTGAGCCTGGATAAAAGGGTGGATTTATGGATTTCTCGCGCCGGGTGCTCCCCTTTGCCGGCCTTGCCCTGGCGGCCGCGTGCCTCAGCGGCTGCAATATTCTCATTCCGGATACCGGCGCAACTGATCCTGACCGTTTCGTGCAGGAGACATCGCCTGTCTTCTATCAGCCGCCGGGTGTCGACCCCAGGCGCGTCAGGGCGCTGGATGCGCCAGTACCGCAGAGGCGCGAGGTCCCGCCGCCGACGCTGTACAATCAGACCTACGGCCTTCCTGCCGCCAACTACAGTCGAACCTACGGTCTGCCGGTCACCGATCCGCTGAGTGCGTCGTCCGCGTACGGCGAGGTTCAGGATGGTGACTTCGTTCTGCCGACCATCCCGGTCAGCCGGATCAATCCTGAATATCTCCGACAGGAGGTCGATTACCCGACGCAGGAAAAGCCGGGTACGATCATCGTCGATACGAAGAGCAAGCATCTCTATTTCATCGAGCCCGGCGGCAAGGCGATGCGCTACGGCGTCGGGCTTGGCCGCGAAGGCTACGCATGGTCCGGCCGCGGTGTCATTCAATGGAAGCAGAAGTGGCCGCGCTGGACGCCGCCTGCCGAAATGGTGTCGCGTCAGCCGGATATCCGTCCCTTCTCGGCCGAGAACGGCGGCATGAATCCGGGCCTCGGAAATCCGCTTGGTGCCCGCGCCATGTATATCTTCAAGGATGGCCAGGATACGCTCTATCGCGTTCACGGCACTCCGGACTGGCAGTCGATCGGCAAGGCCGTTTCGTCCGGCTGCGTGCGCATGCTGAACCAGGATGTCGTCGACCTTTACAATCGCGTTCCGGCCAAGGCCGAGATCGTAGTGATGTAGCCGCGCCACAGGGCGGACGATATCGTCTGCCTGCGCGGGGACACGACTTCGTGAGGCTATGGCTTATTTACCGTCGGTGAATAGATTTTATGAGATGTCACCGGCGTTGAATGAACCAACCGGGGTGTTTGTCGTATGATGCGCGCGCCCCGCGACAGGAAGGAAATCCGTCCCGCGCATGAGTCACGAAAAACCTCTCTCCCGCCGCAGCTTTCTCTCCCTTTCGGCTTTGACTGCGGCTTCCGCGCTTGCCGGCTGCGCTTCCACTTCGGCCCCGACCGCTCAGCCCGTCGTTTTCCGTGTTCCACGCTTGTTCGAGACAACGCCTAGGCCGTCAGATGCCGAGCTTGAGGTGATGTACGGCCCGATCGAAGACGGCGGCTTCCTGATCCCTGCTGTTCCCTACCACGAGATCGACCCCCGCTTTTATCGCCAGCAGGTCATCGACCCGACGGGCCAGCCGCCCGGCACGATCGTCGTCGATACGCCCTCGCGTTTTCTCTATCTCGTCCAGCCGGGTGGAACGGCGATGCGCTACGGCGTCGGCATTGGCCGCGAAGGCTTTGCCTGGGCCGGCAGCGGCGTCATCCAGTGGAAGCAGAAATGGCCGCGCTGGAAGCCACCGAACGAGATGGTCGCCCGCCAGCCGGAGCTTGCGAAATATTCGATCGAGCGCGGTGGCATGGAACCGGGCCTCGTCAATCCGCTGGGCGCCCGTGCGCTCTATATCTTCTCGAGCGGTCAGGACACGCTCTACCGCCTGCACGGCAGTCCGGAATGGCGCTCCATCGGCAAGGCCGTTTCCTCCGGCTGCGTCCGCCTGATGAACCAGGATATCATCGACCTCTATGACCGCGTGCCGGTCAAGACGCCGATCGTCGTGTGGCAGTGAGCGATCGCACAAGGGTGCGACCCGCAGAGGCTTAAACAAAAGAACTCCTCCCGTCCCGCCGGAGGAGTTCAGGCCGCTGACCAAGATAGCATCAGTCGCAGTTTTAAAGAGGACGCCCGACCCCGTCATTCCGGCCTTGAGCCGGAATCCAGCCGGCGAACGTCTGTGAGCCGAAAAGGCTCGCATGACTGACAGTCTTACGCGCCGCAGACGCGGCGCTGCTGGACCCCGGATCCAGTCCGGGGTGACGGCGTGGAGAGCCGTCCCCTGACATTGGCCTTTGTCAACAAACTGAACTCCCCCGGCCGGGCCGGGGGAGTTTTTGATTTCAAGGTTTGAATGACAGACTGCCGCGGCGCCCTCAGCCGCCAAGCGAGAGGTTGCGTAGGTCGAGCGCTGCGCTGTTGTATGCCGGACGCGGCGTCGGCAGCGCGATCGGTGCCCCTTCAGGCGGCATGATCGTCCCTGCAGGCGCCGGAGCGGCAGCCGGAATCGAGGATGTCGTGGTGAAATCCGGCGCCCATGTGGTGACCGGCAAGGTCTGCGCAACCGGCATCGCCGATGGGATCGGCCCGGTCTGCGGCAGCTGTACATCGACCTGTGAGGAGCCTGCCGACGCGTCATAGGCCGCGAATTGAACCGGGCTCGCAGGGGGTTGGTCGGAAAGGTAGTTCATCCGGCCAGGAAGGTAGTTCATAGCGACTTCATAGCCGGGAAGCGGGGAAGGCGTCTGGAGCGTTCCGTCGCGCGAGCGCTTTTCATAAAAGACATTGCCGCCCGCCGCAGTGACATAGTGCATGTTGCGATAGGGGAAGCTCAGGCCCGCAGTATGGAAGAACATGGCGTCCTTGACCCCAGGGTGCCGTTCCCCGCGCAGAATTCCGTTCGCTGCGGAATCGAGTTCCGGTCCGACTCTCGCGTCGATGGCCCTGGTCATGACGCCGGGCGCGAACTGTCTTTCCTGCGCGACCACGCCGCAGATCGAACTAGGGTAGGCGCCTGAGGTCAGCCGGTTCATCACGACGGTCCCGACCGCCATGTAGCCGGCGCGATCCGCATGCTCCGATTCGAAGTACATGGCCCGCTTCAGGCAGTCGCGATCTCGCGCGGTGTAGTTGTAAGTCACCTTGGTTGAGTGAGTTTTTACCTGCCGCGCGGATGCGGAAGGACTTGCTGTAGCTGTCGTGTTAGCTGCGGTGGTGCACCCTGTTGCAGCCAGTCCGGCGAATAGAATTCCGGTTATGGATTTGCCCAATGCATGTCGCGCCCTCAACGGTATGTGCCTCCTATTGTGATAGTCCAGCCCAATCACGTCGCGCATGTTTTTTAGCTCACGTTGGTTAATATTCCAAACACATTTCGTGAGACGAAAAAAACAGATTGTATTTCAATGAGATGGGTACGAGGCGGACACACTGCCGTCAGGCGGCTGCCTTGGAAATGCCCATTTTGCAGCCCGATGCTTCGAGCGCTGCACCGGCAATTTCAACGAACAGCCGGCGGAACCAGATGGACCTTTCATCCGCTCGATCGACGCGCCGGTAGAGCATCGTCACTGGCTCGGTCGGTAGCGGAACCGGCGGCGCTGAAACAACTAGCCCGTGCAATTTGGCCATGCAACGCCCGATTGATTCCGGAATCGTCGCAATCGCCGGCATCGCTTGCAGCGCCATCGGCAAGGCGGAGAAGCGCGGCACCGTTGCCACCACCTGGCGGCTGTGTCCCAAACGGGCAAGCGCAATGTCGACGTTGGTCGAGCTGTTGTTGCCCTCGAACGAGACGGCGACATGGTCGGCGCGGGTGAAGTCCTCGAGGCTCAGCGGCGCCTTCAGCCTGAGCTGGTTCGGATCGTAGATCGAGATGGAGGACTGGTCGAAGAGCGGCTCGCGGATGTGCCAGGAGGCGGGCTCGTCATGGATCGAGACGCTGAAATCATAGGCACCTTCGTCAAGCATCCGTCCGGCTTCGCGTTTGTCCAAGGCGGCGACACCCACCAGCCGGGCACCTGGCGCCAGCTCGCGCAGGCGTGCGGCGAGCGGGCCGAAGAAGGCCGATTCGAGATTGTCGCACAGGCCGATGCGGAATTCGCCCTGCCAGCTGGCGGGGTCGAAGGCGGCCGGCGGCCGGATGGCGCGTTCGATACCGGAAAGCGCATCCTCGATCGCTGGCGCGATGGCAAGCGCCCTCGGCGTCGGCTGCAGGCCGCGCCCGACACGGACGAACAATTCGTCGTAGAGTGCTTCGCGCAGCCGCCGCAGCGCCGCCGAAAGTCCCGGCTGACCGAGCAGCAGCCGCTCGGCCGCGCGGCTGACATTGCGCTCCTGCATCAGCACCGAGAAGGCGAGCAGAAGGTTCAAATCGATTTTTCGAAGGATCGCGTCATTCATCATTATCAGTAATACCTGGCATGGTTACTATCAATTTGCAAGGGGGTTCGGAGATGTACATTTTCTCGTTCCTCTGCCGCTTCCCAACTCGCGCGGCAGGAAAAGGAACGATCTCGATGACACTCACACAATCTCGAAGTGGGGCGGGGCTGGCATTGCTGTTACTCTGCGCCGCCAATTTCCTTGACGCCATGGACGTTTCGACCATCGGCGTAGCGCTTCCCGCCATTCAGGCGGAACTCGGCATGCCGGCAACCTCGCTGCAATGGGCCGTCAGCGCCTATGTCCTCGGCTATGGCGGCTTCCTGCTGCTCGGCGGCCGCGTTGCCGACGTTTTCGGCCATCGCCGCGTCTTTCTCTGGTCGCTCGGCCTATTCGCGGCCGCAAGCATAGCGGGCGCCTTTGTCGACAGCGGACCGACGCTGATTGCCGCCCGCCTGATCAAGGGCATCGCCGCCGCCTTCACCGCGCCGGCCGCGCTCGCGCTTCTGCTCTCCGTCTTCCGGGAGGGGAGCGCCCGGGCCAAGGCGCTCGGCGTCTTCTCCTCGACAGGCGCCACCGGGTTCGTGCTCGGCATGGTGCTCGGGGGTGCTGCCACTGTCTTCAGCTGGCGGGCGACGCTGGTCATGGGCGCTCCGGTGGCGATCATCACGCTGGCCATCGCGCCCTTCGTCCTGCCCGCCGATGAGCACCGGGGCGAAACCCGCCCGCGCTTCGACTGGGCAGGCGCCTTGACGATCACCCCCGGCCTGCTGCTCTTCGTCTTCGGCATCACCAATGCCGCGGCCGTCGGCTGGAGCGCCTTTCCCACCTGGGGCGCGCTGGGTGCAGCGGTCGTCTTGATCCTGCTCTTCCTTGCCGTCGAAGCCCGGCATGCCGATCCGATGGTGCCGCTTGCGATGTTCCGCCGGGCAAAGCTCAGCCATGCCAACGCCGTTGCCGCGCTCTTTCAGGGCGTCTATGTCGGCTTCCAGTTCATCGCGACGCTCTATTATCAGAACGAGTTGGGCTGGTCGGCCTTCGTTACCGGCTTCTGCTTCGCTTTCGGCGGCGTCTGCGTCATGTTCCTGGCACCGCGCTTTGCCGCCATTGCGCAAAGCCGCGGCACGACCGGCCTGATGGCGCTCGGCGTGGCGCTGCAGGCGCTAAGCTACATCTTCTGGGTAGCCGCCGTCGGCCGCGTCGATCCGATCCTGCTCGTCGTGCTGTCGCAGCTCGCGCTCGGCGTTGGTTATGCGATGACCTATCCTTCCGTGCAGGTCGCAGCGCTTGCTGACGTCGAGGAAGACAAATCGGGCCTGGCCTCCGGCATGCTGTTTGCGGCCTTCCAGATCGGTGGCGGCATCGTGCTCGCAGCCGCCTCGGCGGTCTTTGGCGCGGCTCCGTCCTTCGGCTGGGATCCCTATCTGGCAGGCATTGCCTTCACGGCGTTGCTTGCGGTCGCGGTCGTGCTTCTCGCGGCGCTGGGTCCGCGGACGTCGCGGCTGAGTGCTCCTGCCTACCAGGCTGCCGAATAGGCTTTACCGGCGCCCGCGCTGAGAGGCGCGGGCGATCTTACACCGACGCGTTCAGGTTTCCGCGCAGCTTCTGCAGGGCTCCGCGGATTTCCACCAACTCTTCAAGCGTGCAGCCGGCGGCCCGGCCGATAGCCATCATGATCGTGTTCGCTTCGCTCTGCATCGATCGGCCCCTCGGAGTCAGCGAAACGATCACCTGCCGCTCATCGCGCGAATCGCGCGTGCGTTTGATCAGGCCGCTCTGTTCAAGCCGCTTGAGCAGCGGCGAGAGCGTCCCGGAATCGAGATCCAACTGCTCGCCGATCGTTTTGACCGGCAGCTCGGCCTGCTCCCAGAGCACCAGCATCACCAGATATTGCGGGTAGGTGAGGCCGACCTTGTCGAGGATCGGCTTGTAGGCGCGCGTGAAGGCATGCGCCGTTGAATAGACCGCGAAACAGAGCTGTTTCTCCAGCCGCTTCTCCTCCTCGGGAATTTCCATCATCTTCGCCGTCTGCGCTTTCATCATCCTGTTCCTTTGAGGTGCAATTCTCCTCTTTTCAGATTCCGAATGCAATTTGCAAAATTCACTTGCGTACAATTTAATTGCGCAATATAGAAAGTCCAGCCCCAACGCAAACACAGGAGACTGACATGCCGATCCTCTATACGACCAAAGCTTCCGCCACCGGTGGCCGCGCAGGCCGCGCCGTTTCCGACAACGGCGTTCTCGATGTGACGTTGACTGTTCCGAAGGAACTCGGCGGCGACGGCGCGACCGGCACCAATCCCGAACAGCTCTTTGCAGCTGGCTATTCCGCCTGCTTCCTCGGTGCCTTGAAATTTGTCGCGGGCCAGCAGAAGGTCAAGATTCCTGAAGATGCGACGGTTTCCGCCAAGGTCGGCATCGGCCCGCGCGAAGACGGCGGCGGTTTCGGCATCGAAGTGGCGCTGACGGTCAACATTCCGGGCATGGACAAGGCCGAAGCCGAAAAGCTCGCTGCCGCCGCCCATATCGTCTGCCCCTACAGCCACGCCATGCGCACCTCGACCGAAGTTCCGGTTACTGTTGCTTGATTGAGATTTTCCCTTCTCCCCTCGGGGAGAAGGTGGCCCGAAGGGTCGGATGAGGGGGCCTCGCGTGCCGACGACTGATAGAAGTTGGCCGTTCGCCTGCGGCCCCTCATCCGCCTGCCGGCACCTTCTCCCCGAGGGGAGAAGGGAGCGGCCTTACCCTCTGTGTTCCCCTCTCCCCTCGGGGAGAGGGCAGGGTGAGGGGGCTTTCCGGCGTCTGGTCAGCTACTCCCTAGGCAAACGGCAAAGCCTACTCTTTTCTTCTGAAATAAAATCGCTATATTCTTTCTAAGGAAAGGATAGGCGCCATGGCCGCAATTTCTCCCGATCAAACCCGCTCTGCCGCGGAAGCCGCCGTCATTACCAAGGCGGCGATCAATGCCGCCGACCGGCTAGGGATCAGCGCCCGCGCGCTCGCTGCCGTTCTCGGCGTCTCCGAAGCGACCGTCTCGCGGATGAAGCGGCAGGACCATCTGCTGGAGCGCGGCAGCAAATCCTTCGAGCTGGCAGTCTTGCTCGTCCGCCTCTTCCGCTCGCTGGACGCAATCGTCGGCGGTGACGAGGCCGTTGCCCGGCAATGGCTGCGCAATGCCAATACCGCACTTGGCGCCGCGCCGCTCGAAAAGATCGTCAGCATTTCCGGATTGACCGATGTCCTTGCCTATCTGGACGCCCGCCGCGCTCTCGTCTGAAACGCGGCCGATCTCCGGCCGTTTCTGGCGGCTGGTGGAAGCGCAGCATCAGATCTCGACGCTCAAACTCGTCGATACGCTGGAAGAGCAGGCACTGCTCGAAACCCTGCTCGAGGAGAGCAAGCCGGCCCTGCCGCCGGAATGTGCCGGTCTCGATTATCTCCTTGCCACGCCTTTCCGCTACGGCGCGGTCTACCCGCACGGCTCGCGCTTTCGCAGGGCAGGACGAACGCTCGGCGTTTTCTACGCTTCCGAAAAGGTCGAAACGGCGCTTGCCGAAATGGCCTTCTACCGGCTGCTCTTCTTTGCCGATTCGCCCGGCACGCCGCTGCCTGAGAATGCGGCGGAATACACGGCTTTTGCCGCTCCAGTCGCAACAAAGATGGCAATAGATCTGACCGCCCCGCCGCTCGATAGCGGTCGCGCCCAATGGACGGATCCCGTCAACTACGAGCCCTGTCAGGCGCTCGCCGACACCGCCCGCGCGATCGGCACAGAGGCAATCCTCTACGAATCCGTCCGCGATCCGAATCGGGGCCGAAACATAGCGCTTTTGACGGCCAAGGCCTTCAGCGCCCGTGAACCATCCGAGCGCCAGACATGGCGCATCCGCCTGGCTGCGGCAGGCGTTCAGGCGCTGTGCGAATTTCCGGCAGCAAGGATCGGTTTTGCGAGGAGCGATTTCGGCAACGATCCGCGCATTGCCCGCTGACTACGCAAGCGCCTGCAGGTCGCTCCGCAGCTTGCTCGCATCGCCGTCCGGCAGCTTCTCTTCCAGCGCGGCATGCGTGCTTTCCCAGATCGGCAGTGCCGCGGCGAGCACTGCCTTGCCTTCCGCCGTGAGACTCAGCAGCCGCCCGCGCTTGTCTTTTGGATTCTGCACGACATTTACCCATCCTCGGCGCTGCAGCGGCTTCAATGCCGCGGTCAGCGTCGTCTGGTCCATGGCGAGAAGATGGGCGACCGGCCCCATCGGCGGCGGCTCCGGGCGGTTCAGCGACATCATCAGCGAGAACTGGCCGTTGGTGAGCCCGAGCGGGCGAAGAGCGTCGTCGAAAAGCCGTGCGAGCGCGCGGGCGGCGCGCTGAACGTGCAGGCACAGGCAGGTGTCGCGCACCAGCAGCGTCGTTGAAAAAGGAATCTCTACCGCGTTTGACATGCCTAATTTCTATTGATATCAATGTATTTAGTCAAGGAAAACGAGAATGTGCCGGTAATCGGTTGCGCAGGAGGAGGGCGCACACGATGGAGAATCAAGTCGTTTCCCGTGAAGAATGGCTCGAAGCCCGCCAGGCGCTGCTTCTGAAGGAGAAGGAAGCAACGCATCTCAGAGACAAGGTCAATGCCGAGCGCCTCGCTTTGCCCTGGGTCAAGGTCGACAAGGACTATGTTTTCGACACGCCTGAGGGAAGGAAGAGCCTTTCCGATCTCTTCGGCGGTCGCAGCCAGCTGATCATCTACCATTTCATGCTCGGGCCGGATTGGGATGCCGGTTGTCCGGGCTGCTCTTTCGTGTCCGATCACGTCGATGGCGCGCTGCCGCATCTCAACAATCACGACGTCACATGGGTCGCCGTGTCTCTCGCTCCGCTTCCCAAGATAGAAGCCTACAAGAAGCGAATGGGCTGGAAATTTCCCTGGGTTTCATCCTCCGGCAGCGACTTCAATTTTGACTACCACGTTTCCTTCAGTCCCGAGGACCTCGCCAAGGAGACGGTGTTCTATAACTTCAGCGCGATCGAATCCGCCGACGCCAACGACGAACTCCCGGGCCTCAGCGCTTTCTACAAGAACGAGAAGGGTGAAATCTTCCACACCTACTCTAGCTATGCCCGAGGTCTGGAGGAAACGATCGGCACGTTGATGATCCTCGATCGGGCGCCGAAGGGCCGCAACGAGAACGGCACAATGGATTTCGTCAAGCGCCATGACGAATATGAGGGCGCTCCGAAGACGCAGTCCTGTCATTGAAACTTGCTAGCATCACCTAAGGGAGAAGGATGATGGAAAGTGCAAAGGTGCTGGAGGAGCACCGTTTTCTCGAGAAGCTGGTTGGCGTCTGGGATGTCACGGCCCCTGAAATGACCGGCGGGCAGCAATGGACGGAGATCGTGCGCTCGCTGCACGGCATCTGGTTCGTTGCCGAAGGCAATGGCGAAATGCCGGGCGGCGGCGCAGCCACCACCGTGCTGACCCTCGGCTACAATGCCACGAAAGGTAAATATGTCGGCAGCTGGATCGGCTCGATGATGGACCACATGTGGGTCTATGAGGGCGACGTCTCTGCGGACGGCAAGGTGCTCAACCTTTACACGAGAGGGCCGGATTTCCAGTCCGACGGCGCCGAACAGGATTACCGCGAGCAGATCACCTTCATCGATGACGATCACCGAACCTTCACCTCGGCGGCGAAGCAGCCGGACGGCAGCTGGAAGCAGTTCATGGAGGCACGCTACGCACGCGCGCGGTGATCAGCAATGACGTCTCACGCAATCGCTCAGGAATGACAGCTCACTCAATCACAAAGCGTGAAAGGAAAGATCATGGCTTCCGATACGCATGGAAAGTTCATCTGGTACGAACTGATGACGCCAGATACCCAGGCCGCCGCCCGGTTCTATGGTTCCGTCGTCGGGTGGACGACCAAGGACATGAAGATCGCCAACCTGCCTGCCTACACCATCTTCGAAGCGAACGGAGCGGGGGCTGCAGGCATGATGGATTTCCCGGCCGAGCTCGAAGGGCAGGGCATCCCGCCGAACTGGACCGGCTACGTCGCCGTCGATGACGTCGATCAGACCGCCAAGGATTTCGAGGCGAACGGCGGAAAGGTGCGCCGCCCGCCGGAGGATATCCCGACGATCGGCCGCTTCGCGGTCGTTGCCGACCCGCACGGCGCCGTCATCTGTATCATGACGCCGATCCCGCCGGAAAACCCGCCGCCGGATGTCGGCATGAACACACCCGGCCATGTCGGCTGGCATGAACTCATGTCCGGCAATATGGAGGAAGCGTTCCCCTTCTACTCGAAAATCTTCGGCTGGACGAAGGATCACGACTTCGACATGGGCGAGATGGGCGCCTACCGCATCTTCGCCGAGCACGGCAAGCAGATCGGCGGCATGATGACCAAGCCCGCCAACGTGCCGGTGTGCTATTGGGGCTATTACTTCAACGTTCCAGCCATCGACAGCGCCGTCGAGCGCGTCAATGCGGGCGGCGGCAAGGTCCTCTTCGGGCCGATGGAGGTGCCTGGCGGCAGCTGGGTCATCAATGCCACGGACCCGCAGGGTGCATTTTTCTGCCTCGTGGCGCCTGGACGCTGACCCTCTCCAAAGAGCGATCGGCAGCGCCCCGCAAAACGGCGAATCGCAATGTTGGAAATGCCGGCGGCGGCTCTCGACAGGAGCCGCCGCCCTCTTTTTGGCGGCTAAGATCGCCCGTTCTAATCTATTAATTTTATTCAAATTTTAGCGTTCCCGCCCTCAAAACCCATGGCCAGGGTTAATCGTTCCTGAACATTTTTGGGGGGATGCATAACCGGCTATGCCTGCCCGGTTAAGGAAGTATTGCAATTAGCCCTGCCGCGTAATTGATAGGCCCCAGTTGTACATTTGGGGTAGAGTCATGTCTAACGAAGATCTGCGCATTTCGAACGTCGATGGCGAAAACGCGCCGCACGAGTTTCTTTCGGACATTCGCGAAGATGCAAAGCCGGCCGAGGTCGAGCGTGTCGAGCTCGCTCAGGCGGCGAGCAGCGAGCAGACCCCAAAGACCGGCCGCGTGGAGGCCACCCCGCCGGCACCCGCGAACGCCAACCCGAACGAAGTTGTTGCCGACCAGAACAACGTTGCTCATCTTCCGGCCAACGTCTCGCTGGACGATATTCACATCGAGGGCAGCAATCTGGTGCTCGTCCAGGCGGACGGAACGGAAATCGTCATCGTCAACGGCGCCCTGCATGTCCCCAGTTTCATGCTTGGAGACGTCGAGCTGCCACGTGACACCGTCATCGCAGCGCTGAACGACAGCAAGATCAACGTCGCCGCCGGCCCGGACGGCACCGATACCGCAACCGCGGCAGCGCCGAGCTCCGGCGCCGAGTTCCAGGATACGCTCCAGCCGGGTGACGACGCCCCGACCCAGCTGGCGCAGCTTCTGGCCGACACGCAGCAGCTGGATCCGACGCTCGGCGGCACGCAGGAATTCACCAACGATGTCCCGACGATCACGACCACACAGCTGCTCACGCTGACGGAAACGGCGAACGCCGAGGGCGGCTTTGCCCAGCAGACGGTCAACGGCCAGTTCGGCTTTAACGGCGGCACGGACGTAGGCGTCATCACCGCTGTAAACTACACCGGCAGCACGGATGTCGACGAGGAAGGCGGCACCGCGGGCAAGCCCGTCAGCGGCCTGACCTCCGGCGGCCATGACGTCACCGTCACCGTCAACGGCCTGACGATCACCGGCACGATCACCATCGGTGAAGGCGCCGAAGCCAAGACGATCACCGTTTTCGAACTCAAGGTCACCGACACTTCGACGGGCGCCTTCACCTTCACCCAATACGGCCCGCTCGACCATCCCGATGTTGGCGAGACCGGCGCGCACGACGCGCTCGGCCTCAACTTTACCTATACGGTGACCGACAAGGACGGCGATGCCGTCACCGGCAATGCCACGATCGACATCCGCGACGACGGCCCGACGATCAACGCGAATACAATCGTTTCCGGCAACGTCACGGAAAGCGACCTCACGGTTCAACCGCACAGCTTCGAATCGGGTTCCGTCAATCTTGCCATCCCGGACGTCAGTACGGTCACCTCGACCATCACGGTGCCCGCCGGCGGGACCATTCACGACGTCAACGTGTCGATCAATCTCGCCCATACCTTCATGTCGGACCTCGACATCACGCTGATCGCCCCGGATGGCACCAGAATTCAGCTGATCAACGACAACGGCGGCAGTGGCGATCCGAACGGCGTCATCACGTTCGACGATGAAGCGGCTGAAAGCTTTGGGTCTGCCTCGCAGCCATTCGTTGGCACGTGGCGTCCTACAATCGACGAGCTTTCGCTTCTCGACGGCAAGGACATGAGCGGAACCTGGACCCTCGAAATCAGGGACGACGCGGGGCTGGACGTTGGCACGCTGCGGGACTGGAGCCTCCAGATCGGGGCCGCGCCGAATGTTTCGTCGGCGACTGTCGATCTCTCCCCGTTGGTCAATGTTGGCGCGGACGATGTCAATGGCGGCGCATCCTTCGCGCTGAAGACCGTCGCGGCGCAAAATCTTGGCTCGGTCACCGCAGGCGGCGAACAGGTAAAGATCATATCCGACGGCACCACGCTCATCGGCTATATTGACGGAAAGCAGGACAAGCCGATCTTCACGCTCAACGTGGCGGCTGACGGCACTGCCACCTTCAAATTGTACGGTGAACTCGATCACGCCGTCGGCAGCGATACGATGGCGCTTGATCTCAGCGCCTATGTTCAGGCCTCCGACGCCGACCACGATACGGTGACGCTCGGCGCCGGCCAGTTCATCATCAACGTTGGCGACAGCCTTCCGACGGCAACCGACGTGACTTCGGGCATGTCCGAAAATCAGACGAAGACGGTCACGCTGACCGAAGGTGTCGATTTCAACTTCGGCGCCGACCAGCACGGTGCTGCGATAACCCTCGGTAATGCGAGCCTGAGCGGCGTGCCTACGGGCGTCGTGCTCGGCATGCCCGAGATTGTTCTGGGAGCCGATGGCCGCACGATCACCATCAATCCAGGCACGGCATTCGACAGCTTGGCAGCGGGAGAAACCGCGGTCCTCCACATCCCGTACACTGTAGCCGATGGTGATCACGACTCCGTCACCAAGGATATTGCCGTCACCATCACCGGCACCAACGATGCCCCAATTATCACGACGACGGGTGCAGGCTCGTTTACGGAGCTTGCCGGTCAGACGGGTTCGGAGACGGACCGTACGGCTAGCGGAACGCTTTCGTTCACGGATATCGACGTGAACGACACGGGCCATGCGGCCTCGGTGACGGGCGTGACTGTCAGCGGTATTTCGAGCGGGCTTCCGCCGAGCGAGGCGCTTCTTGCGCTGATGCATACGGGCACTGTCACGAAGGACGCCGGTTCGCAGACGGGTACGATCGGTTGGAAATTTGAGGCCGACGACAAGACTTTCGATTATCTTGCGAAGGGTCAGACCGTCACGCTGAGCTACACGGTTCAGGTCGATGACGGCGACGGCGGCAAGGGCACGCAGGTCGTGACGATCACCGTCACCGGCACGAATGACAAACCGGTGATCGACAGCACGTCGGTTGATGTGACGGAGCAGGCCGGCAAGACGCTTTCCTTCTCGAACGACGTTGCACATCTTTCGGTTCACTTCAGCGACGCGGATCTGAGCGACACCGGCCATACGGCGAAGGTGACGGACGTTAAGGCGCTCGGTGTAACGAGTGGTCTTCCTGGCGGCTTCCTAGGCAACCTTGCGCTGCAGAGCCTGCTGGACATCGACAGTGTGACGAAGGTCGCCGGCTCGACGGATGGCCAGGTCAAGGCGACGTTCAAGGCTCCGGATCTGATCTTTGATTATCTTGCTGCCGGCGAGAAGCTGACGCTGCAATACACGATCGAAGTGAACGACAAGCATGGCGCGAAGGTGCAGCAGACGGTTGATGTCGTCGTGACCGGCACCAACGATGCGCCTGTGATTGCCTATAACGATCTTCGCTTCATCGGCGAGCAGTCCGGCAAGACGGGTTCTACGTCTTCCGATACGGCATCTGGTACGGTTCTGTTCGGCGATGCGGATCTGAGCGACACCGGCCATGTTGCGACGGTGACGGGCGTTTCCGCTTCCGGCGTGACGGGTACGGGTTCGAACGATTACAGCCACTTCCTCACGGTTTCTGCGGCGAAGGCAGCAGGCAGCGCTGTTGGTGCGATCAACTGGGCGTTCAACGCGCCGGACAGCACCTTCGACTACCTCGCCAAGGACGAGAAGCTGACGCTGACCTATAACGTGCTTCTGTCGGACGGCCATGGCGGCACGGACACGTCGAAGGTGACGATCATTGTCACCGGCACGAACGATGCGCCTGTCATCGCGGCGGCGGGTGCAGGCTCGTTTACGGAGCTTGCCAATCAGACGGGTTCGGAGACGGACCGGACGGCATCGGGCACGCTTTCGTTCACGGATGTCGATCTGAACGACACTGGCCATACGGCTTCCGTGACGGGCGTGTCGGCGAGCGGCGTTTCGAACGGCCTTCCGTCGAACGAGGCGCTTCTTGCGCTGATGCATACGGGTACTGTCACGAAGGACGCCGGTTCACAGACGGGTTCGATCGGCTGGAACTTTGCGGCCGACGACAAGACCTTCGATTATCTTGCGAAGGGTCAGACCGTCACGCTGAGCTACACGGTTCAGGTCGATGACGGCGACGGCGGCAAGGGCACGCAGGTCGTGACGATCACCGTCACCGGCACGAATGACAAGCCGATCATCGACAGCACGTCGGTCGACGTAACGGAGCGGGTTGGCGAGACGCTGAATTTCTCGAACGACGTTGCGCATCTGTCGGTTCACTTCAGCGACGCGGATCTGAGCGACACTGGCCATACGGCGAAGGTGACGGGCTTCAAGGCGCTCGGCGAGACGGACGGTCTCAACATTCTCAGCCGTCTTGCGCTTGCGAATGCGCTGGACATCGACAGCGTGACGAAGACCGCCGGTTCGTCTGATGGTGAAGTCAAGGCGACGTTCAAGGCTCCGGATGCGATCTTCGATTATCTCGCGGCCGGCGAGAAGCTGACGCTGCAGTACACGATCGAAGTCGATGATCATGACGGTGGCAAGACGACGCAGACGGTGAACGTTGTTGTGACGGGCACCAACGATGCGCCTGTGATTGCCTATGATGATATCCGTCTGATCGGCGAGCGGCCTGGCGTGACGGGTTCGTCGTCCTTCGACACGGCGTCCGGCACGATAGTTTTTGCCGACGCCGATCTGAATGATACCGGCCACTTTGCAACGGTGACAGGCGTTACGGCCTTCGGCGTGACGGGCACGAGCGCCGACTATAGCAACTTCCTGAGCGTCTTGGCATCAAAGGCTGCAGGTTCTGCCGTTGGTGCGATCAACTGGTCGTTCAACGCCCCGGACAACACCTTCGACTATCTTGCCAAGGGCGAGAAGCTGACGCTGACCTACAATGTGACGCTGTCGGACGGTGACGGCGGCATGGATACGACGACGGTGACGGTCGTGGTGACGGGTACCAACGACGCGCCCGTCATCAGCATCCCGACCGGCGAAACCGTATCGACGACCGTCGACGGCTTTGTTGGCCAGGACGTCGTCAC
>NZ_JBNDHS010000043.1:0-52112 GCF_056755095.1 Rhizobium sp. SVR5-9E
ATGCCGTGCGCAAACGTCCGGGCATGTATATCGGCGACACCGACGATGGTTCCGGCCTGCATCACATGGTCTACGAGGTGGTCGACAATGCGATCGACGAGGCGCTCGCGGGCCATGCCGATATTGTCACTGTCGCGCTCAATCCCGATGGGTCTGTCACCGTGACCGACAACGGCCGCGGCATTCCGACGGATATCCATAGCGGCGAAGGCGTGTCTGCAGCCGAAGTCATAATGACGCAGCTCCATGCCGGCGGTAAGTTCGACCAGAATTCCTACAAGGTTTCCGGCGGTTTGCACGGCGTCGGCGTTTCCGTCGTTAACGCGCTTTCCGTCTGGCTCAAGCTGAAAATCCGCCGCCAGGGCAAGATTCATGAGATGAGCTTCACGCATGGCGTGGCCGACGCGCCGCTGAAGGTGACGGGTGACGCTGGCAACGAGACCGGCACGGAAGTGAGTTTCATGCCGAGCACCGAAACATTCACGATGACGGACTTCGATTACGCTACGCTGGAGCACCGCCTGCGCGAGCTTGCGTTCCTGAATTCCGGTGTCCGCATTTTGCTCACCGACAAGCGCCATTCGGATATCAAGCAGGAAGAGATGCGCTATGACGGCGGCCTCGAGGCCTTCGTTGCCTATCTCGATCGCGCCAAGAAGCCGCTGGTCGACAAGCCCGTTGCAATCCGCGGCGAAAAGGATGGCATCACCGTCGAAGTGGCCATGTGGTGGAACGACAGCTACCACGAAAATGTACTGTGCTTCACCAATAACATTCCGCAGCGCGACGGCGGAACGCATATGGCCGGCTTCCGCGCCGCGCTGACGCGCCAGGTCGTGTCCTATGCCGACAGCTCGGGCATCACCAAGAAAGAGAAAGTCACGTTGCAGGGCGAAGACTGCCGCGAAGGCCTGACGGCAGTGCTGTCCGTCAAAGTGCCTGATCCGAAGTTTTCTTCGCAGACCAAGGATAAGCTGGTTTCCTCTGAAGTCCGGCCGGTTGTCGAAAGCCTTGTCAACGAGGCGCTCAGCACGTGGTTCGAAGAGCATCCGACGGAAGCAAAAGTGCTTGTCGGTAAGGTTGTCGAAGCCGCTGCCGCGCGCGAAGCTGCCCGCAAGGCCCGCGAACTCACGCGCCGCAAGGGCGCCCTCGATATTGCCTCCTTGCCCGGCAAGCTTGCCGATTGCTCCGAACGTGATCCGGCCAAATCGGAAGTCTTCCTGGTCGAGGGCGACTCTGCAGGCGGTTCCGCCAAGCAGGGCCGTTCGCGAGAAAACCAGGCGATCCTGCCGCTTCGCGGCAAGATCCTGAACGTCGAGCGCGCCCGCTTCGACAAGATGCTTTCGAGCCAGGAAATCGGCACGCTGATCACCGCGCTCGGCACGGGCATCGGCAAGGACGAATTCAACGCTGAAAAGCTTCGGTATCACAAGATCATCATCATGACGGATGCCGACGTCGACGGCGCCCACATCCGCACGCTGCTGCTGACCTTCTTCTTCCGTCAGATGCCGGAGCTGATCGAGCGCGGCCATCTCTATATCGCCCAGCCTCCGCTTTATAAGGTCTCGCGTGGAAAGTCCGTTCAATATGTGAAGGACGAAAAAGCGCTGGAAGACTATCTGATTAGCCAGGGACTAGAGGATGCGGCGCTGAAGCTCGGAAGCGGCGAGGTCCGTGCGGGGCAGGACCTCCGGGAAGTCATTGTCGATGCGTTGCGCTTGCGTGCGTTGCTCGACAACTTGCACTCGCGCTACAACCGCGCTGTCGTTGAGCAGGCGGCAATCGCCGGGGCTTTGAACGCCGAAGCGGTGAGCGATCGCGCTCGGGCCGAACAGCTTGCCGGCGAAGTCGCCAAACGTCTGGACATGATCGCCGAGGAAACCGAGCGCGGCTGGGAAGGCGCCCTCACCAGCGAAGGCGGATTGCGGTTGGAGCGCATGGTGCGCGGTGTCAAGGAAATCGTGACGCTCGACATGGCTCTGATCGGTTCGCAGGACGCCCGCCAAATCGATCAGTTGTCGTCGCGTCTGAAGGAGATCTATCATATACCGCCGGCGCTTTCCCGCCGCGACGGCGATGTGGAAATCTCCGGCGCGCGTGCTTTGCTTGATGCCATCTTCGCTAGCGGCCGCAAAGGGCTGACCATGCAGCGCTACAAGGGCCTCGGTGAGATGAACGCTGAGCAGCTCTGGGAGACGACGCTCGATCCGAACGTTCGTTCGCTATTGCAGGTAAAAGTCAGCGATGCGACGGATGCCGATGGTCTTTTCGCCCGCCTGATGGGCGACGAAGTCGAGCCTCGGCGCGAATTCATCCAGGACAACGCGCTGAGCGTGGCGAACCTCGATATTTAATGGAAGTGCTTTGACCAAAAGGCGCGCTCTACGGACGCGCCTTTTGTTTTGCGGTCTCAATTCGCGATGAATTTGCCGTTGAAGGCGACGTCCGAGAGCGGCTTTCGGTGGCTCGGTACTTCGCGTTCCTGATTTTGCTCCGAGAGAACGCTTTTGTCGGCGAGACGACCGAGGGCAATGCCCGCCTCGACGCGATAACCCTCCGGGATCGCAAAGGCCTCTTTGATCTCATCGAGTTTGATTCCGGCCATGCCGTGAGCATAGAAGCCTGAGAAACGTGCCTGCAAGGCAAGATGCCCCCAAGCAGCACCGGCATCGAACGAATGCGTGTAGCTCCGCTTGTTTTCCGAAAAATCGCCGCGAAAGCCGCGCGAGACGACGAAGATCAGCGCGGACGCATGCTTTGCCCACTCCTGATTTGATTCGACGAGCAAACCGAGATGCCTTTCGAAGTGTTCGGTACCTTTGAGCGCGTATATGAAGCGCCAGGGCTGCAGATTGCTGGCGGACGGCGCCCAATGCGCGGCATCCAGGATCGTCAGCAATTGCTCTTCGCTTATGATTTCGCCGGTAAAGGCGCGCGGCGACCAACGATTGAGAAACATGGCGTCAATCGGATATTCGGATTTGCGGCTATTGGCTTCAGTCATCTTGTTTCCGGGTGTTGGGGGCGGGATGTGCCGGATCATATTGCCCGCCGAAGGAACTTTGCAAGCCAACCCATTCCAAAGGGGGCGTTCCGTGAACGGACGCCAGGAACGGGTTATGCTCACGGCTCGCCATCGATGCCTGGCTTTGTGCAGGGAAAATTTTCGAGAGTGCGTACCGCTCAGGCGAAAAGCTGTACTGACAAGTACGGCTAACTGGTCCATAGGTGGCACGTCTATTTTCGGTAAGGAGGATATCTCATGAAGCTGATGCGTGTTGGCGAATCTGGCCGGGAAAAGCCGGCTCTGCTCGATTCCACTGGCAAGATCCGCGCTCTTTCGGCCCATGTCGCTGACATTGGTGGCGAAGCGATTTCGCCGGCCGGTCTTGCGCGGATCGCAGCGCTCGACCCGCAGAGCCTCCCGGAGCTGGCGCCGAGCCGCATCGGCGCCTGCGTTGCAGGCACGGGGAAGTTCATCTGCATCGGCCTCAACTTCTCGGATCATGCCGCCGAAACCGGCGCGACCGTTCCGCCGGAGCCGATCATTTTCATGAAGGCGACCTCCGCGATCGTCGGCCCGAACGACAATGTCATCATCCCGCGCGGTTCGGAAAAGACCGACTGGGAAGTCGAACTCGGCGTCGTCATCGGCAAGACCGCAAAATACGTTACCGAGGCTGAAGCGCTGGACTACGTCGCCGGCTATTGCGTCTCCAATGACGTTTCGGAGCGTGCCTTCCAGACCGAGCGCTCCGGCCAGTGGACGAAGGGCAAGTCCTGTGACACCTTCGGCCCGATCGGTCCGTGGCTCGTCACGAAGGATGAGATCGCCGATCCGCAGAACCTTGGCATGTGGTTGAAGGTCAATGGCCAGACGATGCAGAACGGTTCTTCGAAGACGATGGTTTACGGTGTTGCCTATCTGGTCTCCTATCTCAGCCAGTTCATGTCGCTGCATCCGGGTGATGTGATCTCGACTGGCACACCTCCGGGCGTTGGCATGGGCATGAAGCCGCCACAGTTTCTCAAAGCCGGCGATGTCGTCGAGCTTGGGATCGAAGGTCTCGGTACCCAGAAGCAGACTTTCGTCGCAGACCGCTGACTTCGCCGATCTTTTAACGATTGAAGCGCATCATGATGCCGGGGATTTGATAGCCCCGGCATTTCTTTTTGCGGTGCGGACCCCTATGTTGCTATGCAACAAAAGCCTGTTAATCTGCGTTTAAGTGCCAGCAGAGATGATGGAAAGAAGTGTGTGCCTGCCCCCAAAGGCGCCGTCTTTTCCGATAAAGAAAGGTGGCGCATCCTATGTTTTATCAACTCTATGAATTGAATCATGCCATGGTAGCGCCGTTCCGCGCTGCCGCCGATGTGATGCGGCTCGCCTATACCAACCCGCTCAATCCGTTTTCGCAGACGCCTCTCGGCCGCACATTTGCTGCCAGTTTCGAAATGTTCGAACGCACGACGCGCCGTTACGGCAAGCCGGAGTTCGGGCTGAAGGAAACGGTGATCGGCGACAGCAAGGTCGCAGTTCGTGAAAAGATCGTCTGGTCTCGACCCTTCTGCAACCTTCTCCATTTCGAACGCGACACGCCATCGGGCCACAACGATCCGCGAATACTGATTGTTGCACCCATGTCCGGTCACTATGCCACGCTGCTTCGCGGTACGGTCGAGGCGTTGCTCCCAAGCGCCGATATCTACATCACCGACTGGGTCGATGCCCGCATGGTGCCGATGACGGAAGGCACTTTCGATCTCAACGACTATATCGATTACGTCATCGAGATGCTGCATTTCCTCGGTCCCGATACGCACGTGGTCGCCGTATGCCAGCCCTCGGTCCCGGTTTTGGCGGCTGCCTCTGTCATGGAAGAGGCCAATGATCCATTGTCGCCGTCGTCGATGACGCTGATGGGCGGACCGATCGACACCCGGATCAATCCGACCGCGGTCAACAAGCTCGCGGAAGACAGGCCGCTCGAGTGGTTTGCCGAAAACGTCGTGATGAATGTGCCGTGGCCGCAGCCGGGCTTTATGCGCCCGGTCTATCCGGGCTTCCTCCAGCTATCGGGTTTCATGTCGATGAACCTCGACCGCCACGTGATCGCCCACAAGGAGTTCTTCATGCATCTCGTGAAGAATGACGGTGAGCCTGAGAAGCACCGCGATTTCTACGACGAGTATCTTGCCGTCATGGACCTGACTGCGGAGTTTTACCTGCAGACCGTCGATCAGGTTTTCAAGAAGCACTCGCTGCCAAAGGGCGAACTGGTTCATCGCGGCAAACGCGTCGATCCGGCCGCAATCCGCAATGTGGCGCTTCTGACCGTCGAGGGCGAGAACGACGACATCTCCGGTGTCGGCCAGACACAGGCAGCCCAGACGATCTGCATCAATATCCCCGAGGATATGCGGATGCACTACCTGCAGCCGGATGTCGGCCACTATGGCGTCTTCAACGGATCGCGCTTCCGCCGCGAGATTGCGCCCCGCATCGTCAACTTTGTCCGCGAACACGCTCGGGCCGCGAAACCTGCCGTGAAGCGCGTCATTAAGGGCGGCAGATCGGCCTGAGTTAGCGTCTGCTGATTTAAACTTGGCCATTCAAGGGCTTGTCCGATTTCATAATCGTTCGTCTTGAAGGGCTGCGTAGCGGTAACCACATCGATTTTCAGCGTTCGGTATTCTGCCGGACGCCGAAAGGGAGGATACCGCACGATGAACCAGTCAGCATTGCTCCGCCCGGATTGGACTCCGGCTACCATTGCGTTGATGGTGCTCGGCTTCGTGGTCTTTTGGCCTCTGGGCCTGGCCATGCTTGCCTATATCATCTTCGGCGAACGCCTTCGTGGCTTCAAGCGCGATACGAATAACGCGACTGACAGCTTCTTTTCAGGCTGCCGCCGTTCGCACGGCCGCTACCGCCCGCATTTTTCGACCGGCAACGTCGCCTTTGACGACTGGCGGAAGGCTGAACTCGACCGCCTCGAAGAAGAGCGCCGGAAGCTCGACGAAATGCGTGAGGAATTCGATACCTACATGCGCGAGCTTCGCCGCGCCAAGGACCAGGAAGAATTCGACCGTTTCATGCGCGACCGCAAGAATGCAAAGCGCGATGACAACGGCCCGGTCGCCGAGTTCCAAACACCTTGACGGACTTAATGGACCTCACCTAACCGGCATCCGACGATGCCGGTTTTTCTTTGCCTGAATTTCCCACGAATCGTATAGAAATGCCCTATGTTTCCGCTTCTTTCAAAGCCGCGGCGGTCTGCCGCCAGAAAGCCTGCGCCGCCTGAAACGCGGACGCTTGATGTGGCGGGGCGGCTGATGCCGCTGACGATCAAGCAGCATGATCGCGCAACGCGGATCACGTTGCGGATCGAGCCCGGCGGCAGGGCGCTGAAAATGACAGTTCCGAAAGGGCTTGCGTCACGCGAGGTCAATGCGTTCCTCGATCGTCATCAGGGATGGCTGCTGACGAAGCTCGCAAAATTTTCGGTCGACAGCGCGTTACACGATGGCGGCGAGATCCTCTTCCGCGGCATCAAGCAGCGGATCGAGCACACCGGCAGCCTGCGTGGTCTAACCGAAGCCGTCGTGATCGATGGCCGGCATGTGCTCAAGGTCAGCGGCCTGCCGGAACATCTCGGCCGCCGAATTGCGACGTTTCTGAAGAAGGAGGCGCGCGCCGACCTCGAGCGGCTCGCTAACGTCCACGCGCGTTCGATAGAGGCACCGATCAAGTCGATTTCCATGAAGGATACGCGCAGCCGCTGGGGTTCATGTTCGTCGGAGGGAAATCTGAGTTTTTCCTGGCGCATCGTCATGGCGCCTGCCTCGGTGATCGATTATCTGGCCGCGCATGAGGTGGCGCATCTCAAGGAGATGAATCACGGCCCGCGTTTCTGGGCGCTCTGCGGCAAGCTCTGCCCGCATATGGAAGAGGCGAAATCCTGGCTGAAACGCCACGGCAGTCAGCTTCACGCGATCGATTTCGATTGAGTGCGGGCCGTTCTAAATTAAGCGCCAGTCGCAAATTGGCTCGACTCTTTTGCCTTTTCGTGTCACTCCGCTGCCATGAAACCCGATATCAAAATCTGCGGCCTGAAAAGCGCTGAAGCGATCGACTGTGCGTTGAAGCGCGGCGCGAGCCATATCGGTTTTATCTTCTTCGAGAAAAGCCCTCGCTATATCGAGCCGGACATTGCCGGAAAGCTTGCCGAACCCATACGCGGCAAGGCGAAGATAGTGGCCGTCGCGGTCAATCCGACAAGCGACGAGCTCGATGAGATTGTCGCGCTTCTGAAGCCGGACATGATCCAGCTTCATGGCGACGAGAGCCCCGAACGTGTGTTGACGATAAAGGCTGTTTACGGCCTTCCGGTCATGAAGGCATTCTCCGTTCGCAGCGCCGACGACCTGAAGCGGGTCGAGGCCTATATTGGGATCGCCGACCGGTTTCTGTTCGATGCCAAGCCGCCGAAAGGGTCTGAACTTCCCGGCGGCAATGGCGTTTCCTTCGACTGGAGCCTGCTTGGCTGGCTTGACGACAGCGTGGATTACATGCTTTCCGGTGGATTGAACAAGGACAACATTGCAGAAGCTTTGGCAATTACCAAGGCGCCCGGCATCGACGTGTCGTCTGGTGTGGAAAGTGCGCCCGGCGTTAAGAGCGTTGCCATGATCGATGAGTTTTTCGATGCGGTTGAAACGGCCTGCGAGCCCCAAGCCGCCTCAGGGAGTTGAGTGTGAACCAGACGCCAAAACCAAATTCCTTCCGTTCCGGCCCCGATGAAGACGGCCGTTTCGGCATCTACGGCGGACGTTTCGTTGCCGAAACGCTGATGCCGCTGATCCTCGATCTGCAGGAGGAATGGAACAAGGCCAAGGATGATCCGGAATTCCAGGCCGAATTGAAACATCTCGGCGCTCATTATATCGGCCGGCCGAGTCCGCTTTATTTCGCCGAGCGCCTCACGGCTGAGCTTGGCGGCGCGAAGATCTATTTCAAGCGCGAAGAGCTCAACCACACAGGCTCGCACAAGATCAACAACTGCATCGGCCAGATCCTGCTTGCCAAGCGCATGGGCAAGACGCGCATCATCGCCGAAACCGGTGCCGGTCAGCACGGCGTCGCGTCTGCGACCGTTGCCGCCCGCTTCGGGCTTCCCTGCGTCGTCTACATGGGCGCGACCGACGTCGAGCGTCAGGCGCCCAACGTTTTCCGCATGAAGCTGCTTGGCGCTGAGGTTAAACCCGTCTCGGCAGGCCACGGCACGCTGAAGGACGCCATGAACGAGGCGTTGCGCGACTGGGTCACCAACGTCGACAACACCTATTACCTGATCGGCACGGCTGCCGGCCCGCATCCCTATCCGGAAATGGTCCGGGATTTCCAGGCCGTGATCGGCACCGAAGCCAAACAGCAGATGCTGGAGGCCGAAGGCCGTCTGCCGGATCTCGTCATTGCTGCCGTCGGCGGCGGCTCGAATGCCATCGGCATCTTCCATCCTTTCCTGGATGACGAGAGCGTCAAGATCGTCGGCGTCGAAGCGGGCGGCAAGGGTTTGCAGGGCGACGAGCACTGTGCGTCGATCACCGCCGGCTCGCCGGGCGTTCTCCATGGCAACCGCACCTATCTGCTGCAGGACGGAGACGGCCAGATCAAGGAAGGCCATTCGATTTCCGCTGGCCTCGACTATCCTGGTATCGGCCCCGAGCATTCCTGGCTGAACGATATCGGCCGCGCCGAATATGTGCCGATCATGGACCATGAAGCGCTCGAAGCTTTCCAGACGCTGACGCGTCTCGAAGGCATCATTCCTGCGCTGGAGCCGTCGCATGCACTTGCCGAAGTGATCAAGCGCGCGCCGAAGATGGGCAAGGACGAGATCATCCTGATGAACCTCTCGGGCCGCGGCGACAAGGACATCTTCACCGTCGGCAAGATTCTGGGAATGGGTGCATAAGTCATGACCGCACGTATGGATAAACGCTTTGCCGATCTGAAGGCCGAGGGCCGCCCGGCGCTGGTCACCTATTTCATGGGCGGCGACCCCGACTATGAGACCTCGCTCGGCATCATGAAGGCGCTGCCGGAAGCGGGCTCGGATATCATCGAGCTCGGCATGCCCTTTTCCGATCCGATGGCCGACGGTCCGGCAATCCAGATGGCCGGCCAGCGCGCGCTGAAGGGCGGGCAGACGCTCGCGAAGACGCTGCGGCTGGCAGCCGATTTCCGCAAGACGGATGATGCTACGCCGATCGTCATGATGGGCTACTACAATCCGATCTATGTCTACGGTGTCGAAAGGTTCCTGGACGATGCGCTTGCCGCCGGCATCGACGGTCTGATCGTTGTCGACCTGCCGCCAGAAATGGACGATGAACTCTGCATCCCGGCAATCCGGAAGGGCATCAACTTCATCCGCCTGGCGACGCCAACGACCGACGACAAGCGCCTGCCGACCGTGCTGAAGAACACGTCGGGCTTCGTCTATTACGTTTCGATGACCGGCATTACCGGTTCGGCTCTGCCCGATCCATCGCTGGTCTCCGGCGCGGTGAAGCGCATCAAGCAGCACACTGATCTGCCCGTGTGCGTCGGTTTCGGCGTGAAGACGGCCGACCATGCCAAGGTCATCGGCAGCTCGGCCGACGGCGTTGTCGTTGGTACCGCAATCGTCAACCAGGTGGCGACGAGCCTGACGGCGGACGGAAAGGCGACGGCTGATACTGTTCAGGCCGTGGCCACGCTCGTTCGCGGTCTCTCGTCCGGG
The DNA here is from genome assembly GCF_056755095.1 of Rhizobium sp. SVR5-9E. Lineage (NCBI taxonomy): Bacteria > Pseudomonadati > Pseudomonadota > Alphaproteobacteria > Hyphomicrobiales > Rhizobiaceae > Rhizobium > Rhizobium sp. SVR5-9E. The sequence continues at coordinate 9,795 of NZ_JBNDHS010000043.1, forward strand.
ACACGTTCGGCACGCCTTGTTGCTGCCGAATAGATTTCCCACATTGGCTGCAGTCAATCAGGAGTTTTCGACTTGAACTGGATCACCAACTACGTTCGCCCACGCATCAATTCCATGCTGGGCCGTCGCGAAGTGCCGGAGAACCTATGGATCAAGTGCCCGGAAACGGGCGAGATGGTCTTCCACAAGGATCTGGAAGAGAACAAGTGGGTCATTCCGGCCTCGGGTTATCACATGAAGATGCCCGCGAAGGCGCGCCTTGCCGACCTGTTCGACAATGGCGAATACGAGTCGCTGCCGCAGCCAAAGGTTCCGCAGGACCCGTTGAAATTCCGCGATTCCAAGAAATATACGGATCGTCTGAAGGACAGCCGCATCAAGACCGAACAGGAAGATACGATCGTCGCCGGCGTCGGCAAGGTTCGTGGCTTGAAGCTCGTTGCCGTCGTGCATGAGTTCAACTTCATGGGCGGCTCGCTCGGCATCGCAGCCGGGGAGGCGATCGTGCGAGCCTTCGAGCGCGCAATTTCCGAGAAGTGCCCGCTGGTGATGTTCCCGGCATCGGGTGGCGCGCGCATGCAGGAAGGTATCCTGTCGCTGATGCAGTTGCCGCGCACGACCGTTGCCGTCGATATGCTGAAGGAAGCAGGCCAGCCCTATATCGTCGTGCTCACCAATCCGACCACGGGCGGCGTCACGGCGTCCTATGCGATGCTGGGCGATCTGCATCTGGCGGAACCGGGCGCCGAAATCTGCTTCGCCGGCAAGCGGGTCATCGAGCAGACGATCCGCGAGAAGCTGCCGGAAGGCTTTCAGACGTCGGAATACCTGCTCGAGCATGGCATGGTCGATATGGTCGTCAAGCGCCATGATATTCCCGAGACGCTCGCGCGCGTGCTGAGTATCCTGACAAAGAAGCCGGCCGCGTCGGTTGCGGTGAACGGTGGCGCGATCGCTTTGGCGGCGAGCGCCTGAGCGAATAACCGGCTTGGACGGGGTGCTGAATGATACCCAGAGGCCAGACTGCAGTGAGTGAAGCGGCACAGGAGATCGACAAGCTCTTGGGATTGCATCCCAAGGGCTTCGACCTTTCGCTTGAGCGCATCACGCGCCTTCTCGAAGTTTTGGGTAATCCCCAAAGCAAAATGCCGCCAATCATCCATGTCGCCGGAACGAATGGTAAGGGCTCGGTTACCGCCTTTTGCCGGGCGCTGCTCGAAGCGGGCGGTTACAGTGTTCACGTTCATACCTCGCCGCATCTGGTCAATTGGCACGAGCGCTATCGGATGGGTGTCGAGGGCGGCTCCGGTCAGCTCGTTGATGATGCCATCTTCGCAGACGCGCTGCGTCGCGTTGCAGAGGCCAATGCAGGGCAGAAGATTACCGTCTTCGAAATCCTGACAGCGGTGACTTTTCTGCTTTTTTCCGAGCACCCGGCCGATGCGGCAGTCATCGAAGTCGGTCTCGGCGGCCGTTTCGACGCGACGAATGTGATTTCCGATCCGGCCGTGTCCGTCATCATGCCAATCTCGCTCGACCATCAGCCCTACCTTGGCGACCGGGTCGAACTGATCGCCGCCGAAAAGGCCGGCATCATGAAACGCGGCCGTCCGGTCGTGATCGGCCAGCAGCCCTACGACGCCGCCCTTGAAGTGCTGATGTCGACGGCAGAAAGGCTACAATGTCCGACTGCCGTTTTCGGCCAGGATTACATGGCGCACGAAGAATATGGTCGCCTGATCTATCAGGATGAGTTCGGGCTCGCTGACCTGCCGCTGCCGCGCCTTCCCGGCCGCCATCAATATGCCAACGCTGCGGCCGCAATCCGCGCCGTCAAGGCAGCCGGGTTCGTCGTCACCGAGGCGATGATGGAAAAGGCGATGAGTTCCGTCGAATGGCCCGGGCGGCTCCAGCGGCTGATGGAAGGCCGTCTGATGGCTCATGCCCCGGCCGGTGCCGAGATATGGGTTGACGGCGGGCACAATCCCGGTGCCGGCGAAGTGATCGCCGAGGCGATGGCGAATTTCGAGGAAAAGCGGCCGCGGCCGCTCTATCTCATTACCGGCATGATCAACACAAAGGATCCGATTGGCTATTTCAAGGCCTTCACAGGACTGGCCGAGAAGGTGTTTTGCGTACCGATCCGCGGAAGTGACGCGATGATCGATCCGGTGATCCTGTCGAACGCTGCCTATGATGCGGGGCTGGTGGCAGAGCCGGTATCGACGGTCGGCGAAGCTTTGGACGCGATCAAGGCGATCGTTGATCCGCAGGCTGCGCCGCCGAGAATCCTGATTGGCGGCTCCCTTTATCTTGTCGGCGATGTCCTTGCCGACAATGGAACACCACCGAAATGAAAAAAGCCCGGTCGAAACCGGGCTTTTCTTTCAATGTGCAAATCCAATTAGGCGGCGTTCGAAATCCAGCTCGAAAGAGCGGTCTTCGGGGCAGCACCAACCTTGATATCGGCAACTTCACCACCCTTGAAGATGGCAAGCGTCGGGATCGAGCGAACGCCGAACTGAGCTGCCAGTTCCGGGTTTTCGTCGATGTTGAGCTTGGCGACCTTCACCTTACCGGCGAGCTCGGTTGCGATTTCCTCGAGGCTCGGAGCGATCATTTTGCACGGGCCGCACCACTCGGCCCAGAAATCCACGACGACGGGTTCTGCGGATTCCAGGACTTCCGACTGGAAGTTGTTGATATCGACTTTCACGGTAGCCATAGGCTGCTCCTTTAGCGGAATTGCTGTTGAACCACATGTGATGGTGCGGTGCCGAACTTTCAATGTCCGGTATTTCACTTTGTTTTGAGTCCTGCAAGCGCCAATTCGAGCGCGCTCTCGGTCAAAGTATGGACGGTAGCGTTCTCCGTATAGACCAGCATGCAGTCGATACGCTTGCCGGGATAAAGCGGCGCCAGGATTTCGCGGTAGATCGCAAGCTGCGCCTGATGCGCGAAAGGAATATCCTTGGCCGTCGCGGGCGGCATGCGGTTGGTCTTGTAGTCGAGGATAACGACACGGTCGCCGAACACCGCCAGCCGGTCAACACGGCCGGATACGGCATAGTGCCGTCCTTCCAGGGTCAGCGTGCCCATGATCGAGACTTCCGGCTGGGCGTGCGTTGAAAGGACGGGCTGAAGACCATCATCCGCCAATAGTCTCAAAACCGAATCGACCAACTGCTGCCGCTCGCTGTCCGGCCAGAAACGCGCAGCGCGGTTCGCGTAGCGCTCTGCGGCCGCCGGCCGCTCGTGCGGAGCAAGGTCGGGCAGCGTCTGCAGCATGCGATGGACCAGGCGCCCCTTTTCCAGTGACCGGTCAGAGCGGGCCTTTTCTGAAAAAAGCGGCGAGGTGACCAGCAAATCATCCGCTTCCTCATCGATGATCGTTCCGGCACCGGATGGGCTGAGCGGTCGCGGCAGTTGCCTTTGCGGTGGGAGCGGCTTGAGAATGCCGGCGGGTAGATGCTCCTGCCGGTTCTTGTCCTCCAGCTTTACTGACTGCTCGAAGCTTCGGCTCACCTGCGGCACGCGCCATTTCACGCCCGTCCATTCGCCATCGGGACCGTCGAATGTCGCGGGCGTGACATGCGGATGGCTGTCTGCCATCGCCGATGAAATCATCATGTGCCAAGTGTCGTTGTTCGGCCTGATACCACGATACCCGCAGACGATCAGCCGGTCGGCGGCGCGCGTCATCGCCACATAGAGCAGCCGCCGGTATTCCTCTTCCGCCAGCTTTTGAAGTCGCGCCGCATCGGCCTGCGTCATCGAATTGGCAAGATCACCGACCGGAACCCAGACCGGCATCGGAGGAGCTTCCGCGCCTCTTTCGATCAGGCGCAGCTTCGGCATATGTGTATGCGTGAAGGCTTTCGAGCCGCCGTCGACAAGGAAGACGATCGGCGCTTCCAAGCCCTTGGAGGCGTGCACGGTCATGATCCGGACTTCATTGCGGCCCTTGTCCTGTTCGCGCTTCACCTCAGGTGCTTCGAGCTCCAGCGTCGAGATGAAGGATTGCAGGCCGGGCAGACCGGCGCTTTCCTGATCGAGCGTGAACGTCAGGAACTCGTCCAGAATATCGCTGACCTCAGTGCCGAGGCGCGCCAGGAACTGCCGCCGTCCGCCGTGAACGCCTAGAACGCGCGAGTAAAAGTCATGAACGGACAGGTCTCGCGATTGGCCGATGAACAGTTTGAGCCTGTCCGTCGCCGCCGCGTACCGTTCGTTACCGTCTGCCGCAAACTTCTGGAGGTGAGCCCAGACGCTTTCATCGTCGTTTCGCAACCCCGCGAGCGTAAAGACATCATCCTCCGAAAGGTCGAAGAGCGGACTTTTGAGCACGGCTGCCAGCGAAAGATCATCCTGCGGCAAGAGCAGGAAGCGGCCGAGAGCCAGCAGGTCCTGAACGGCGATATGGCTGGTAAGCCTGAGGCGGTCGGCGCCGGCGACCGGAATGTTGTTGCGCCGTTTCAGGGCCCGGGTGAGCGCATTGACGAAACTATCGCGCTTTCGAACGAGGACGAGGATGTCGCCGGCTTCGATCAGGCGCTCCTTGCCCTTCTCGACGATCGTCTCGCGGCCGACAAGCCGCTCGATGGTAAAGGCCATACGCCTGGCAAGGATCGCAGCCGGGGCGCTCTCCGGCGTCGCATCGAACGGCGCCGTCCAGTCCTCGTCCTTTACGGCAACTTCAGGCGCGATCATCTCCCAGAGATCGACGGCGCCCGGATGACCGATCCGGCTGGAGCGGTGGACGACCGGCTCGTCAACGGCGCTGAGGCCGCGAGCGTTTTCCGGCGGCGTAAAGACATGGTCGACGGCGGCGAGAACATCGGACGTGGATCGGAAGGAAAGGGGCAGGCGCACGGATGAAAACGCCTGGCCGCTCGCCGAAACGCGTTTCCGGGTACGGTCACTCTCCTCGGAGAAGCGCTCCGGGCGGGCGCCCTGGAAGGAATAGATCGACTGCTTCTCGTCACCGACGGCAAAGAGCGTGCGCACCACCGGCCGCGCGCTTTCGCCGGAAAAGAAATCTTCCGCCAGCGACTGGATCACGCTCCACTGGATGGGGCTCGTATCCTGCGCCTCGTCAACCAGAATATGATCGATGCCCTGATCAAGCTTATAGTGGATCCAGGGCCCGACGCCGCTTTTCGTCAAGAGATCCGCGGTTCGGGTGATGAGATCTTCGAAGTCCAGTTGGCTGCGCTGTTTCTTCAGATCCTCGTAGTCCCGGTTCAGGCGGTCGGCGAGGATAAGCGCCGCGTGGGTCGCATCGAACATGCGCATGATTTTGACGCGATCGCGGCAGGCAACGACGTGCGCCCGCGCGGCCGCGATGGCATCGGTCAATTCCGGTGCATCGGAAAGCATGGCTTTGACGGTGAATTGCGAATCGGACTTGGGTTCGCCATTGGCCTTCAGGAATATCTTCTCAAGCAGCTCGGCCCGCCTTGCCGGGGTCCGCTCACTGGAGGCCTGGCGCAGCCCATAGGCCACTTCCTGAGCTTTCGAACCGCCTTTCTGGGCGGCTAACGTGATGTAGAGATCAAGCGTCAGACCGAACAGGCCGGGCAGGGGCCAATACTGCGATGCAATCCCGGCTTCGGTGTCACCGGCGGACAGCCCGAGCGCTCTGCGCAAGGCAGCTGCGACACCCCCCTGTTGTTCAGCTTCCGCCATGAACCGGCGGATTGCGTTGCGGTTCGCGACGATCTCGCCGAGCAGCGTCTCCAGCCCGGTCTCATCCCCGAGATTGAGCACATAGGAAAAGGCGTCGGCCAGATTGGGATCCTGCTCCGGCGTGGTGGCGGTCAGCAGCGAGCGCCGGGCATCGGCAAGCAATGTCGCCGCGGCGCGATCGTCGAGAACCGAAAAATGTCCGGCGACATTTGCCTCCAGCGGAAACTGGTGCAGCAAGGCTTCGCAGAAGGCGTGGATCGTCTGGATTTTCAGCCCGCCCGGCGTCTCCAGCGCCTTGGCGAAAAGTCGTCGCGCTTCGGCAAGCTTGAGCTCGCCCGGCGTTGCGCCTTCGATCTGCGCTATCCGGCTTCTCAGTTCCTCGTCCGGCAGCACCGCCCATTCGGCCAAGCGCTGGAAGACGCGGTTCGACATTTCGGAGGCCGCCGCCTTCGTATAAGTCAGGCAGAGGATGGCAGAGGGCCGCGCGCCGGAAAGCAGAAGCCGGATAACGCGCTGCGTCAGCACATGCGTCTTGCCGGAACCGGCATTGGCCGAAACCCAGGCCGACCGCGAAGGATCGGAAGCAATCGACTGCTGGATCGTCGTCCAACTGATCCAGGCGCGCGGATCGTCATCTTCAGGAAGTGCGGTCGGATCATTCATCGCCGCCTCCTTCGTCACTCTCGGCCGTCGACCATTCGGACACGCGCGCGAGGTGATCGTAGTCGCCGCCGAAATCGAACTGCTGCGCCGGGATCAGCCGCGACGTGAAGCCGCGCTCGCCCGATTGCAGCAGGGAGACGAATTTGACGAGCTGATCGATCGATTCATTCGCAAGGTCGAGGGCCGACTTTGCCTTGTCGCTGCGCGCAGAGGTCTCGTTGTTGACCACATCGGCACGGAATCGGCTGCCGGGCCGAAGGCGCACATAGATGAGATCCTGCGGCACCAGGCTTCCGGCGTCACGAAACGCACCGGCGCTCAGAGCTGCCGCTTCGAGCGCCAGCTGCGGATCAAGAAGCGCCCGCGCCTGCGCGGGTGATGGATTGGAGCCGGTCTTGTAGTCGATGATGTCGGCAGCGTTAGGCCCGGTAACATCGATGCGGTCGGCAACACCGGTCAGCCGGATATTGATGCGCTCGAGCTCCACGCCGCCGCGGACCTCCGTATAGGTCTTGCGGATTGCCGGCCCGCGCTCGGCTTCCCATTCGAGGAACGCCCGGCCGACCTCGCGGAAACGCGGACGCCACACCGCATCAATGTGCGGCGGCAGATGCCCCATGTCGAAGAGTTCCGTCAGAATCCTCTCCATCGCCTCTGCGGCTTCCGATGTACCGGCAATATGGCCCTCGCGGACAAAGCGGTCGATGATCGTGTGATAGAGCGTCCCGCGTTCCGCAGCACCCGGATCGCGATTGAAGGGATCGACTGCGTCGAGCCGCAGGATGCGCCGAGCGTAAATTGAATAGGGATCGCGCCGCAGGCGGCCGACTTCGCTGAAGGAGTAGGATTTCGGCTGCAATTCCAGAGGCGGGGTGGGCGAGGGCCGTTGCGCCGGTGCCTGGCTCCTGCTTTCGTCGAGCAGGTTCACCCAATGGACGAAACGGTCGCCACGCGCCTTCAATTCCCGCTCGAAAACCTCGCCGCCGAGCGCCAGCAGCCGCTGCAGCCAGCGCGAAGCGACGGTCGGCGTCGAGCCTTGCCGCAACGCGCGCGAATAGATCAGGTGCTGCGTGCCGTTCGCCATCTCGAAGTCGTGCGCGAGCTGACCGATGCGCCGCTCCGGCGGCTCAAGGCCGATTTCCATCTTCATCATTCGTGAGACGAAAGGATTGTTGGCGGTCTGACCCGGCCAGGAGCCTTCATTGAGGCCACCCAGGATCAGCGTATCGACGCTTTGCAGACGCGCTTCGAGTGTGCCGAAGATGAAGACGCGCGGGTGACTGAGGGCGCGTGGTTTGACTGCCTGCCCGGCCGAAAGCGCCGCGACGATATCGATCCATTGCGGCCCATCTGCTTCGATCTGGCCATCCGTCTCGATCACTTCGCCAAGCAGGCTTGCGAGCGAAGCGCCCGCTTCGCCGCTCCACAGGCTGGCAAGATTGCCCCGCTGATCGACCGCGACGGCTTCAAGGGCGCGCCCGGTCCGCTCAGCCCAGTCTGAAAGCGTGAAACTGGCGGTCAATCCTCGGCCACCCGGCCCATGCCGGACAAGCGCCGATGCCAAGGGTTCGGTGGCCGTCGCCACGCGCCGGGCAAGATCGCGTGCTTGCTCCGCCGCCTCCGGCGGAAGCGATTTCCGCCAGTTTGGCGCATGCCTGTCTCGGGTCTGCTCGGAAAGCTGGTGTTCGAGCAGGGGCTCCAGAGCGCTGATGTCAACCTCGGCAACGCCGCCGCGCAAAGCCAGCAGTTCCAGCGCCTCAACGGCTTGCAGGAGCGCGCTCCGCTCAAGGCCAAAGCGAGCGAGGGGGTGTTTGAGCAATGCAACGATAGTGACCGGATCGCCAGGCCGGAGCGTTGCCTCGAGAAGCAATTGCAGAAGCGTTCCCTGCTGCATGGCAGCAAGCGGCGTGCCAGCCGAGTCGTCAGCCAGAATGTCGAAGCGCGAGAGCTCGGACATCACGCGCCGGGCGAGGTTGCGGTCGGGCGTGATAAGCGCTGCCTGGCTTTCACCGTTCCGCCCCGGTTGCTCGAGCGCCAGCCGGAGCGCAATGGCGATCGCGGTTGCCTCCTCCCGCTCGTTTGCGGCTTCGATCAGCGCAACGTTGGAGAAGGCCGATGCCAATGCTTCATCCGGTAGGTTGCTCGCCCAGTCGCCCCAGCCGCTTGTGGCTTCTGCCGGCGCAAGGGCATGCGATAGAATTTCTGCGCGGCGTCTGAGATCCGCCGGCGCCTCTTCAATCGCCGCGACGTCGCTGCGCGTGAGCGTCAGGCGCTTGAGGAGAGAGGAGAGGCCGTATTGCGGATGGCTGCGGCTTGCCGGGTTTTCGCGCTGGCCGGAGGCCGTCTCCGGCGCCACCAGTCGCCAATGCGCCTCCGGCATGGAAAGGTCGAGACCCGGCAGCACGATCACACCTTCGGGCAGATTGGCGACAGCAGCAATGAGGTCTGCGGTCGCGGGCATCGAGCCTGTGGATCCGGCAATGATGATCGGCCCAGCAGGTGTGGCCATTGCAAGCCGGTTCGCCTCCGCGCGCAGGATCGCATTGCGATGCCGCGCCAGTGACGATTTACCGAGTTCGGCAAGCCGATCGGGCCAGAACGTGCCGGCAATCTGCAGGAATTCCGCAGTCAGCTGCCACCAGAGAGCATGATCCTCGACATCGAGCTTCGAGAGCTCGGACCATTCGCGATCCTCGGTCTCAATGGAGTCGATCAGTTCGGCAACGTTGCGGGCAAGCCAGATCGCATCCGCCGGGCTTGCCGGCGCCACCAACGGCGAGTCGGAGTGGATATGCCGCACGATCTCCGGCAGCTTGTTGCGCCAGGCGAGGATGAGGCGGGCAAGCTCCAGCAGGCGCGCCGTGTTCGAAAGCGGCTGAGCGAGGTCAAGGGTTGCAGGCAATGCCTCGTCAAAGTAGCCGCTGTCGTCATCCGTCTCGCCGAGCGGGCGGATGACCGGCAGGATCGCCGAACGGCCGCCGAGAAGATCGACGAACTCCGAACGCAGCACGCGGGCGGCGCGTCGCGTCGGCAGGTAGATCGTCACCCGCGAAAGCGAAAGCGGATCATTCGGGTCGTGCCGGAAAAGCGGCGTGAGCCGTCCGTCGCAGAGTGTCGCAGCCAGCGTTTTCAGGAAGGGCACCCCGGCCGGTATCGTGAATATGCGTGGCTGATGGCGCTCGCTCATGCCTCACGCAAACGTCCGGAATCGCCGGATCGTCTCCTCCGCTTCGTCGATCGCCTCAGGTGTTCCGACTGTCAGCCAATGGCCTTCAAGCATCGTACCCGACAGGCGCCCGCGCTCAATTGCCTTATCGAAGTAGATGTTGAGGTTGAATGCATCATCGGTGGGCGCATCGCCCAGAAACGATGTGTCCATGGCGATCGACCCGGCATAGACGACCGGGTTGGAATCGCCTTCGCGGTAGCGCGCGAGCTTGCCTTCCGGGGAAAGGCTGAAGTCGTTCTTGCCGTTGTGGCCAGTGGTATCCGCGAGCTTGACGCAGAGCATTGCCATATCCATGCGATCCGCGTCGTAGAATCCGGCTAAGCGTCGAAGATTGCTCGGCCGGTCGGAACGCTCCCCGATCCAGAAGAGATCGGCATTGGTAACGAAAACCGGGCCGCGATCGAGCAGCTTCAAGCCTTTTGCTAGGCCGCCGCCGCTGTTCATCAACCGGTCGCGTTCGTCGGAAATGATGATCTCGAGCGCGTTATAAGCCTTCAGATGCGCGACCATCTGGTCGGCGAAATGGTGGACGTTGACGACTGCTTTCTCGACGCCCGCTTCCGCAAGCGAGTCGAGTACGTAGTCGATCATCGGCTTGCCGGCGACCCTCACCAGCGGCTTGGGCATCGTATTGGTGATCGGGCGCATGCGAGTGCCGAGGCCGGCCGCCAGCACCATGGCTTGTTTGATGGTCATCTGATCCGGAACTTATGATTCGCTCTGACCTATTCCAGCCCTTGCGCACCAATCGCGCAAGGGGGCGAGCGCATCATGTTCAAGCGCCAGCTTGAGATAAGAGAGCGTGCGCGGCATGTATTTCATATATCCGGGTTTTCCATCGCGCTGCATCAGCCGCACCCAGAGACCCGCGAGCTTGCAATTGCGCTGGGCCGACATGATCGCCCAGCTTTTCATGAAACCGGGCTCGTCAAAGCCACCTTGAGCGCGGCGGAGCGCGAGATAGTCATTCATGAGCTGCTTGAACAGGACCGGTTCGATCGTGACACGTGCATCCTGTGTGATGGACGCAAGATCATAGGCAGTCGGCCCGATCATCGCGTCTTGAAAATCGATGATGCCGATCTTCTGAATGCCCTCCTTTTCGTCGCGCCAAATGATGTTTGGGGAATGAAAGTCCCGGAGCAGCAAATTCTTCTCGGCCGATGCCAGCTCATCGATGAGCGCATCCCAGATCGCCAGATATTCCTCGCGCTCCGCCTTGCTGGGGGGCGTGCTGCGCCGCCAGGGCAGGTGCCAGTCAAGAACAAGGCGCACTTCCATCTTCATGGCCGTCCGGTCGAAATCCGGGATGTGATGGATGTGCGTCTCGGTGACGGGGATGTCCCGCGGAATTTTCATCCCATGCAGATGCGCCAGACAGGCAACGCTTTCGCGATATCGCTCGGCGATCGGGTTGCCGTCTTTATCGAGCGGGCCCTCGGTGCCGAGATCTTCGATCAGCAGAATGCCTTGGTCGTAGTCGGCCTCGTAAATCTCCGGCGTCGCGAAGTCTCTTTCGCGCAGCACATTGGAGATCGCCACGTAGGGATAGGCGTTTTCGGCTATATGGGCGACCTTCGGATACGGCTTTCCATCAAGTACCGCTGGCCCCTCGGGAAGGGGAGGCCAGTCCATCAGGATCTTCCGGGGTTCCCCATTCGGATAAACGGCTTCATAGGCGCGTGACGACGCGTCACCCGTCAGAAAACGGCGCTTGGCCGTCGGATACCCTGCTTTTCCAAGGAAATCGCGGATCGCCAGAACACGCCGGATTCTTTGCAGCTGCTTGGGCGGTGCCGAGATCGTTGCCCGCCGCCCCTTGTGTTCATGCTCAAGCTTTATCGTGATGCGATCGGCGGGCAGTTCTTCTTCCGCCATCTCCGGCCATTCGACGAGGCATATCCCGTTTTGAAGAGCTTCGTCGAAGCCGAGTTCCTCCAGTTCCGCGCCGTCACCAAGCCGGTAAAGATCGAAATGCGAAACCGGAATGCGAAGATCGTAGGATTGAACCAGCGTGAATGTCGGGCTCGGCACTTCAAGCTGCTCATCATCGGCCATTGCACGCAGGAACGCGCGGGCGAGCGAGGATTTTCCTGCGCCGAGGTCGCCTGAAAGCGCCAGGCATTCACCGGCTTTCAGCGCTAGGACTAGGTCTTCTCCGAAGCGGATCGTTGCCGCCTCGTCTTCGAGGAAAAGCGAGATCGTGCCGTCTGCCGGGTTCATTCTGCTGCTGCGATGGACTGTGGCAGATTGATGGACGGAATCCGGCAAACGACCGTCGTGCCTCTGCCGGGCTGGCTGTCGATTGTCACCTTGCCGTTGTGCAGGCTGACAAAGCTGTCGACGATCGAAAGACCGAGACCTGCTCCGCCACGCTTGCCGCTTTTGGCGCCGGTGGCAAAGCGGTCAAAGACGGTCGCGATCATATCCTTTGAAATGCCGGGACCGCGATCGGTGATGGAGAAGACGAAATCCATGGCCTCGCGATGACATTCGAGGGAGATGGCTGCGCCTTCAGGCGAAAAGTTCGCCGCGTTGGAGAGCAGCTTCAGCAGGATCTGCTTCAACCGCTGAGGATCGGCAACGATAGAGCCGAGATAAGCCGGCGCTGTAATCTCCAGCGCCACGCCGCTTTCCTGCAGCCGGTCGGCAATCTGCATCGAGACATCGTCGAGAAGATCGTTGAGGTCGATCTCCGTATAATTCAGCCTCATGATGCCGGCATCGACGGTGGCAAGGTCGAGGATATCGTTGACCAGCGTCAGAAGCACTGAAGACGATGTGGCAATATGATCGATATATTCGGCCTGACGGTCGTTCAATGGCCCTACGCCCGGCGTCCGCAGCAGATCGGCAAACCCGATGATATTGGTCAGTGGCGAGCGCAACTCATAGGAGACGTGCTGGACGAAATCGTTCTTCAGCTCATCGGCCTTGCGCAGCGCCTCGTTCTTTTCAGTCAAGGCGCGTTCCGCACGGACGCTGTCGGTCATGTTGACGAAGGTCAGCATGGTTTGCGCATTCGGCAACGGAATGACGGCGTAGTCCAGCACAAGTCCCGAGAAGAGTTCGAGCGTTCCCTGGCCGGAGCGGCGCTCGTCGTCGAAGCTGGTGATCAGCTCTGCAAAGGCCTTCCAGCCGTCCGGACGGTCATAGGACGGCAGGCAGGTCTCGCCGATCGCGCGAATATGCGTCCCCGGCTTGGCTTCGGCCTCGGTGATACCCCACAGTACGCGGAAGGCAGGGTTCGAAAGGCGGATACGGCCGTCCGGTCCGAAAACGGCAACGCCCTCGGAGAGATGGTCGATCGTTTCGCCCTGAACCTTGACCAGCGTATTGTAGCGCGTTTCAAGATCGACCTGTTCGGTCAGATTTTCGAAGACCCAGGTCGCCCCGCCCTGCGGATGCGCGGTCGCAAAGACGCGCAGCGTCTGTCCGTTCGGCAGGTGCCAGAGGTCGGTTTGCGTATCGAGCGCCCGGTAGACGGAAAGCGCCGTTTCCTTCCAGCTCTTCCAGTTGAGCTGGTCGGGAAGCTTCTTTGCGGCGCGCAAACGCTCGAGCAGCTCGGCGTTGTCGGGCTTGCTCTCCAGAAAGGCGATATCAAGTTCCCACAGCGCGACGAAGGCCTGATTGTAGAATTGCAGACGGCGATTGCCGTCGAAGATCGCGACCGGCGTTGCAAGCTGATCCAGCGTCTCGGCATGGCTCTTGAGGGTACGCTCGAGCTCGGCGCGAACGGATTCGGCTTCCGAGACGTCGATTGCAATGCCTGCCGAACCGCTCGGCAGCTTCACGTCGACGACGTCGAAGAACGTGCGGTTGCCATGAACAACGGTCGAAATCTTGTCGTGGAAGGGTGATTCGGGCGTGACTCCCGCGCGGATGCGTTCGCGGGCGATTGTCGTCAGGAACTCCCGCCCTTCGTGGACCGCATGTTGCGGGGACTTCGACTCGACGGCGTCTCCATAGGCCTGGTTGACCCAGGTGAGGCGGCCTTCGGTGTCCCGTTGCCACGCCGGCAGGTCGATCGCGTCAAGAAGGCTCTGGAACGCCGAGATGGACGAAATCAGCCGGTCGCGCTCGATCTTCAATTCGGCAAGTTCGGCGCGCAGATTGTTGAGCGCCACAAATCGGACGAAGGCGCGGCCGCCGGATACCCGGCCCTGCGCTTCGAGGATTTCCTCACGATTGGTCTCGACCACCATATCGAAGCTCTGAGCGCCGCTGCGCAGGCGATCGATTGCTCTTTCGAGCTCGGATGCGGAGCGAGGCTTCAGCCAGCGGCCGAAGGCCAGGAAGTCCCCGTCCTGGGGGGCGCCCGTTTCGACCGGAAGCTGGCCGAGCAGTTCGGGCCGCTCGTTGCCGTTCCAGACGACGATACGGCGATTCTTGTCGGCGATCAGCGCCTGATACTGAGAAATACGCTGATGCGCATCGGAGAGGGCAGATCGGATCTCCCGGCTCTCGCTCTCAAGGTTGCCGCGCTGACGCACGACCCACAGCATCGAGAAGAGGGCGGCGGAAATGACGCCGATCACGACGGAAAAACCGACGATCTGGGACGACGTGAAAAGAAGTGTGGAGGCCGCTGCTTTTGCTTCGACTTGGGCAAGAGCGGGCCGCGCCAATGCCGCGATCGCCGTTCCGGCGGCGCAAATCTTCGAGAGCCGCGCCAGCGACCCGGAGCTTTGCTTCGCGGCATTGACGGCCGTGGCAAAAGTATTTTTTCGGCTTGCCCGGAGTGAGCGGATGTCAGGCCGATCGCCGTCTTCCGCCCGTCCAAGCAGGCTGTGAGTCATTTCCGACATCCGCGGTATGTCTCCGTCCTTCAATGTGCCGCATCACGACAAGACATCCCATTTTCGGGCACGGCTGGCCGCGCCACGAATCGAGTTCTAAAACAATACTTCGGAAGAGAATCTGCGGGAAGGTGGCGCCCAAAAAATAAGGTGCCGCATTTGTCAATGCGGCACCATCAAGATATTGTGGATATTGTCCTGCAGATTAATATCTGTAGTGGTCTGACTTAAACGGACCACTCGGCGAAACGCCGATATAGGCAGCCTGTTCTTCGGAAAGCTGTGTCAGTTTCACGCCGAGCTTGCCGAGATGCAGACGCGCAACCTTCTCGTCCAGGTGCTTCGGCAGGACGTAGACCTTGTTTTCGTACTGACCGGGCTTGGTGAAGAGCTCGATCTGCGCCAGGGTCTGGTTGGTGAACGACGCCGACATGACGAAGGACGGGTGGCCGGTCGCGTTGCCGAGATTGAGCAGGCGGCCTTCCGAGAGAAGGATGATGCGGTTGCCCTTCGGGAACTCGATGAGGTCGACCTGCGGCTTCACATTCGTCCACTTCAGGTTCCGGAGTGCGGCAACTTCGATTTCGTTGTCGAAGTGACCGATGTTGCCGACGATCGCCATGTCCTTCATTTGACGCATATGGTCGATGCGGATGACGTCCTTGTTGCCGGTCGTGGTGATGAAGATATCGGCGGAGGAAACGACGTCCTCGAGCAGAACGACTTCATAGCCGTCCATGGCAGCCTGCAGCGCGCAGATCGGATCGGCTTCCGTGACCTTGACGCGTGCGCCGGCGCCCGAAAGCGAAGCGGCGGAACCCTTGCCGACGTCGCCGTAGCCGCAGACGACGGCAACCTTGCCGGCCATCATGACGTCGGTGCCGCGGCGAATGCCGTCCACCAGTGATTCCTTGCAGCCGTACTTGTTGTCGAATTTCGACTTGGTGACCGAGTCGTTGACGTTGATCGCCGGGAAGGGCAGCAGGCCTTTCTGGCTCAGCTGGTAGAGGCGGTTGACGCCCGTGGTGGTTTCCTCGGTCACGCCCTTGATCGCGTCGCGCTGCTTGGTGAACCAGCCCGGCGAAGCGGCGAGGCGCTTCTTGATCTGTGCAAAGAGGATCTCTTCCTCTTCCGAATGCGGGTTCGAGAGCACATCCTCGCCGGCCTCGGCTCGCGCGCCAAGCAGAATGTACATGGTCGCGTCGCCGCCATCGTCGAGGATCATGTTGGAGACGCCGCCATCGGCCCACTGGAAGATCTTGTCGGTGTAGACCCAGTAATCTTCGAGCGACTCGCCCTTGACGGCAAAGACCGGAACACCGGAAGCGGCGATTGCGGCGGCGGCATGGTCCTGGGTCGAAAAGATGTTGCAGGAGGCCCAGCGGACTTCGGCGCCGAGGGCGACGAGCGTTTCGATCAGGACGGCGGTCTGGATCGTCATGTGCAGCGAGCCGGTGATGCGCGCGCCCTTCAGCGGCTGCGACTGGCCGAATTCGGCGCGGCAGGACATGAGGCCGGGCATTTCGGTTTCGGCGATCGTGATTTCCTTGCGGCCAAAATCCGCCAGACCGATATCGGCGACGACATAATCTTTTTCAGTGCTCATCGAGGTCTCCAGCTGAAAAGCGTCTCAAAATCAAGGCGCGCTATTGACGGACGCAATAGCGAATGCGTGCTTCAAGCACGTCCATAACCGCCCGTTTAGCAGGCTTCCAGACTGATGGCAACAGGGATATAAAGAAGTCTTTATATGTTTATATGAGGGTAGAGAGGGCTAGATCTCTTCGCCGAACTTGTTCTGGATCAGTTGATCAAGCGCGTCGAGTGCTTCGGACGCCTGATTGCCGCTCGCGGAGACCAGAACGGTCGTGCCTGGACTTGCAGCCAGCATCATCAGCCCCATGATTGAGGTCCCGCCGACGGTCATGCCGTCCTTGGAAACCGTGACGGCGGCATCGAAGGTTTCGACCATCTGAACGAACTTGGCGGAGGCGCGTGCGTGAAGGCCGCGCTTGTTGATGATGAGCAGTTCCCGGGAAAGCGAGGTCATGACAGGAGCGGTGCTCACTACTTGCCGCTCAGAACGCGGCTGGCGACGTTGATGTATTTGCGCCCGGCCTCCGACGCTTCGATCAGCGCCTTTTCCATGTTGTTTTCGCCGCGCACGCCCGCAAGCTTGATCAGCATCGGCAGGTTCATTCCGGCAATCACTTCGGTATGGCCGCTGTTCATGACCGAGATAGCAAGATTGGAAGGGGTGCCGCCGAACATGTCGGTGAGAATGACGACGCCGTGACCGTCGTCTGCGCCGGATACCGCCTGCAGGATATCCTGGCGTCTCTGATCCATGTCATCTTCGGGGCCAATGCAGACCGTCTCGATAAATTTCTGAGGACCGACGACATGCTCAACCGCATGACGAAACTCTTCAGCCAGCTTGCCATGAGTGACAAGCACAAGTCCGATCATGATTAAAATGCTCCCAATGGCAACAAACGGTGGCCCAAATATCGCAATGCAGCAATCGCGTCCACCGGTGGGGGCACATCTTGGCCATCAAAAGCTGAAGTGCAAGATAAAAATGCAGACATATGCCCGAGTCGCCTATGGAGCAGGCATCACCGGCCAATATCCGGCGCCCTTGCCATCAAGACCGCGAGAGGAACCGGCGTGCTTGCCAACAATCGCACCGCCGGTAGCGAAAAGTCCTCGGCGAGCTGCGCCACCTCGTTGTCCGGCGGTAACCTGGTTTCGCCTGATGCGCTGCCAGGCAGTACCGCGTAATGCATCGGGGCGGCGGAAACACTATCGCACTGCACGATACCGGTACCCCGCAGTTCGATCAGACCGCGGATTGACGGAGGGCACTCGGCGATGATTGCTCCATCGCGTTTCGACAGAAACACCTGATCATCGGCGACCAGCGAGGCCGGGAGCCCGATCCGCTTGGCTTCCGTGATGCAGGCGAAAGCCAGCATGGATTTGCCCCAGCCCGAGGGGCCAGCAAAGATGAGACCGGTTTTGTTAATGACGATCGCCGTGGCGTGAATATTGAGAGCGGCGCCCATGATCATGCGACTGAATCGGCGGGCAGGGCGAGAATGAAGCGAGCGCCGATCACTTCCGCCGTTTCGGCATCGATGATGTTTTCGGCCCGCAGCGATCCGCCGTGAGCTTCGGCGATCTGGCGGCTGATGGAAAGCCCGAGGCCGGAATTCTGCCCGAAGCCCTCCGACTCGGGCCGGTCGGTGTAGAAGCGCTCAAAGATGCGGTCGATATTCTCGGCCTGAATACCGGGGCCATTGTCATCGATATAGACAATGCAGCGTGAGCGCGTTCGAAACAGCCGGACGGTGATCCTGCCCCCCTCATCCGGGACAAAGGAGCGGGCGTTTTCGATCAGGTTAGTGATGATCTGGCCTATACGCAGATCATGGCCGTTGACGACGAAGCGCGTCTTGACGCCGGGCTTGCGCTCGATCGAAAGCTCGATCTGAACCTCTTTGTTCTTGTGGCGAATCTGTCTTGAGACGTCGATCAGGTCGCTGAGGAAATGCTCGAGATCAACAGATCCGGCATCGACGCGGGCGAGCTCGGCATCGAGCCGCGAAGCGTCGGAAATATCGCTGATGAGGCGATCGAGCCGGCGGACGTCGTGCTGGATGACATCCATCAGCCGCTTCTTGGAATCGTCCGATCTGGCGAGCGGCAAGGTCTCGACAGCGCTGCGAAGCGAGGTCAGCGGGTTTTTGAGCTCATGGCTGACGTCGGCGGCAAAGCTCTCGATTGCGTCGATGCGATCGTAAAGTGCGGTGGTCATCTCGCGGAGCGCAATGGAAAGATTGCCGATCTCATCCTGGCGCGCCGAGAAGTCAGGGATCTCCTCGCGTTCCTTTGCGCCGCGCCGGACACGGATCGCCGCGGCCGAGAGACGACGGAGCGGATTGGCGATCGTCGAGGAAAGAACCAGCGACAACAAAACGTTGACGAGCGTCGCAACGCCGAAAACCCGCATGATCGCCAGCCGCTCGGCATGAACGATATTGTCGATGTCGCCGGCTTGCGTCGAAAGGAGCAGAACCCCGAGAACGGCGCGAAAACGCTGGATCGGGACGGCGACCGAAACGATCAGCTCGCCCTTTTCGGTGGTCCGCACAACGGCGCCGCGGACACCGGTCAGCGCATTCATCACTTCCGGATAGATCGACCCGTCGCCGCCCGGCGCTTCCTTATAAACGGGCAGGTTTCCAGGCTGCAGCGCCTTGTTAAACAGTGTCGTGAACCATTCGCCCCACGTCTGCTTCTCCTCTTCCACCGGCGGCAGATCGAAGCGCAGAACCTGGCCGCGCGAATAGAGGTGGCGTGAATCGAGAAGCAGGTTGGCGTCGGCATCGAAGATGCGGGCGCGTGTTCGCGTCGGCGAAATCAACCGCCGCAGAACCGGTGCCACCTTTTCCGGATCGATGGGGAAATCCAGGTCCTCATCGTTCGGGACGGGTGTAATGCTTTGCCCGGCCTGCAGCTCCAGCAACTTCTGCGGATCGATGGTGATCGAGTTGGTGTCGACCGAGGCCGATGCGGAGATGGCGCCGGCGATGATTTCGCCCTGCGTCAGCAGGCTTTCGACACGCGCGTCGATCAGGCCTTCGCGAAACTGGTTGAGATAGAGGATGCCGCCGACGAGCACCAGCAGTGCCGCAAGATTGAAGAAGAGGATGCGGCGCGTCAGGCTGGAAAAGACCGCATTACCAAAAATGCGGCGGATGATGGTAAAGGGGTGCGACCAGCGCCTTCCCCTGACGCGGCGGGCGCTCAAGCCTTCCGCGTCATCCAGATCCCTTTCCTGCACCAACTGTGCCAATGACAGGCCCTTTCGGAGGGCGCTGCTGGCTCTTCGGCAGGCGTCCCTCGACAACAATCATGCGGCCCGCGCCCTCAGGCGTTAGGCTGCTTCGCGGAAGCGGTACCCCACTCCGTAAAGTGTTTCAATCATATCAAAGTCAGTATCGACCATCTTGAATTTCTTGCGCAGGCGCTTGATGTGGCTATCGATCGTGCGGTCGTCAACATAGACCTGCTCGTCATAAGCCGCATCCATGAGCGCGTCGCGGCTTTTCACCACGCCTGGACGCTGTGCGAGCGAATGAAGGATCAGGAATTCGGTCACTGTCAGTGTCACCGGTTCGCTCTTCCATGTGCAGGTGTGGCGTTCCTGGTCCATGACAAGCTGGCCGCGCTCAAGCGAACGCGCGAGTTGAGCGGCGCCAGGCTTCGGTGCAGCCCCGGCACCCGCAACCGCTGCGATCTCCCGGGTCGAAGCGCGGCGGAGCACGGCGCGGACGCGTTCCACGAGCAGCCGCTGGGAGAATGGCTTCGTGATGAAGTCATCGGCTCCCATCTTCAAGCCGAAGAGCTCATCGATCTCCTCGTCCTTGGATGTCAGAAAAATCACTGGCATGTCGGACTTCTGGCGCAGGCGGCGCAAAAGTTCCATTCCGTCCATCCGCGGCATCTTGATATCGAAGATGGCGAGTTGCGGCGGGCGGGCGATCAGACCGTCCAAGGCCGAGGCACCATCTGTATAGGTCTCAACCTTGTATCCTTCCGCTTCAAGTGCGATCGACACCGAAGTTAGGATATTGCGGTCGTCGTCAACGAGCGCGATTGTCGGCATGGTGTTCGTCTCCATCTATGCGCAGCTCCCGGAATTGTTCGATGTCCCCAGGCCGGCCCTTTCGACCGATAGCGCTTATGGAGGATAAAGGTGGAACAAATTGTGGCAAAGATAAAGGGCACGGGCCATCACAGCGTCGAAGCGGTGCTCACCGGTGGCGCGATAAAAACCGTACTCCCGCGCCCGCTTCAAACGATTTAAAATATGCCTCAGAAATTTAAATCGATTAATTATTTGATATCGTTATATTTTCTTCATTTCTCGGTCTTGCTTTTTAAAATTCTCGATCTTAGTTTCGCTTCAGTATTTAACGGCGGGAGCCTTGAGCGAAAGGAAGAGCCATGGAAACGTTCGGAATTCACAACCCGGCAATAGCGCTAGCGACGATTGGTTTGGGAGACGCAAAAAGCGTTCGCTATAACCTGACCGCCGCCTCTCTCTATGAGGAAGCGATTCGCCGCGGCGAAGCCGAACTTACCGCTCAAGGCGCTCTTCGCGCTCTGACCGGACAGCATACTGGCCGCTCCCCGCGCGACAAATTCGTCGTGCGCGATGCCAATACGGACGGCGAGATCTGGTGGGACAACAACAAGCCGATGTCGCCCGAGCAGTTCGCGCTTCTGCGTCAGGACATGCTGCAACATGCCGCCGGCAAGGAACTGTTCGTACAGGATCTGATCGGCGGGGCTGACGTCAATTACTCGCTGCCGACGCGCGTGGTAACAGAGTTTGCCTGGCATTCGCTTTTCATCCGCAATTTGCTGATTCGCCCTGAGCTTTCTGCTCTGGCGGCCTTCGTGCCGAAGCTGACGATCATCGATCTGCCGAGCTTCAAGGCCGATCCGGAGCGTTATGGTTGCCGCTCCGAGACGGTGATCGCATGTGATTTGACTAACGGTCTCGTCTTGATCGGCGGCACATCCTATGCCGGCGAAATGAAGAAATCGGTTTTCACAGTGCTCAATTACCTGCTCCCGGCAAAGGGCGTGATGCCGATGCATTGCTCGGCGAATGCCGGCCCGGATGGCGACTCGGCAGTTTTCTTCGGCCTGTCCGGCACCGGCAAGACAACGCTGTCTGCTGATCCGTCGCGCACGTTGATCGGGGACGACGAGCATGGCTGGGGCGAAAGCGGCATCTTCAACTTCGAAGGCGGCTGCTACGCGAAGACGATCCGTCTTTCGGCTGAAGCCGAGCCGGAAATCTATGCGACGACGCAACGCTTTGGCACCGTACTGGAAAATGTCGTGCTCGATGAACAGCGCGAGCCGGACTTCGACGACGATTCGCTGACGGAAAACACGCGTTGCGCTTATCCGTTGGACTTCATTCCGAATGCTTCGGAAACGGGCCTCGCCGCCCACCCGAAGGCGATCATCATGCTGACTGCCGATGCATTCGGTGTGATGCCGCCGATCGCGCGTCTGACGCCGGATCAAGCAATGTACCACTTCCTTTCGGGCTACACGGCAAAGGTCGCCGGCACGGAAAAGGGGGTCACCGAACCGGAGGCGACGTTCTCGACCTGCTTCGGTGCGCCGTTCATGCCGCGTCATCCGGCGGAATATGGCAATCTGCTGAAGGAGCTGATCGGCCGGCACGGTGTTGAATGCTGGCTTGTCAATACCGGCTGGACCGGCGGCGCATATGGTACTGGCAAGCGTATGCCGATCAAGGCAACGCGCGCTCTGCTATCGGCAGCGCTCTCCGGAAAGCTGGCAAAGGTAGATTTCCGTACTGATGCGAACTTTGGCTTCGCGGTTCCCGTGGCTGTCGCGGGCGTCGAGACCAGCATCCTCGACCCGCGCTCGACCTGGGCGGACGGTGCGGCATATGACGTCCAGGCAGAAAAGCTCGTATCGATGTTCATTTCGAACTTCGCGAAGTTCGAGGCACATGTGGACGGCGGCGTGCGGGACGCGGCACCTGGAATCAAGGTCGCTGCCGAATAACAGCAAGAGACTGATGATTCACGTGAAACCCGGCGACCTCCGCCGGGTTTTTCTTTGCGTGTTTCAAAATCGCCGTCGATATGAGATAGAAGCGGCATGGCCAGCGACGCGCTCTATATCAATGACAGGATCACCATCGCTGGATGGGAACTGGCGGAACAATTCGTTCTGGCGGGCGGTCCCGGTGGCCAGAACGTCAACAAGGTATCGACGGCCGTCCAGCTCTTCTTCAACATCCCCGATTCACCTTCGCTTCCCGATCGCGTCAAGACGAATGCCGTGAAGCTCGCCGGTAGGCGCATGTCGAAAGAGGGTGTGCTGATGATCGAGGCGAGCCGCTTTCGCAGCCAGGACCGAAATCGGGAGGATGCGCGCGAACGGCTGAAGGAACTGATCCTCGAAGCCGCCAAGCCGCCACCGCCGCCGCGCAAGAAGACGAAGCCGACCAAAGGCTCGATCGAACGCCGACTCAAGGAAAAATCCGGCCGCGCCGAGGTGAAGAGGATGCGTGGCCGTCCCGGTGGGGAGTGATATGCTGGAGCTATCAAGCGGCGTCCGTCATTTCCCCGAATATCTCGACCGTGCCCGTCAGGAAGCGCTTGTCGAAACGATCCGCGCCGTTGTCGCCGAAGCGCCGCTTTTCGTGCCGGTTATGCCAGGCACGGGCAAACCGATGTCCGTGCGGATGAGCAACTGCGGTCCGCTTGGCTGGGTCACGGACAAGGAACGCGGCTACCGCTATCAGACGACCCATCCGTTCACTGGCAAGCCTTGGCCAGCGATACCGGCAGTGCTGCTCGATATCTGGAATGAGGTTTCCGGCTACGAAAAAGCGCCGCAGGCTTGCCTGATCAACTTCTATTCCGACGACGCGAAGATGGGCCTGCATCAAGACAAGGACGAGCAGGACCTGAAAGCACCTGTCGTCTCGATTTCGCTCGGTAACACATGCCTCTTCCGTATCGGCGGGCTTTCTCGCAACGAGCGGACGCAATCGATCAAGCTCGGCAGCGGCGATATCGTCGTGCTTGGAGGAGAGGGTCGTCTATCTTTTCACGGCGTCGACCGCATCTACCCGGCCACGTCGACGCTGCTGAAGAGTGGAGGCCGGATCAATCTGACGTTAAGGCGTGTCAGTCCGTGAGTTCGGCTAAAGCTTCCTCAGCGCCACCTGCTCGATGAGGTGGTTCGGACCCTTGCGCAGAATCAGGTCCGCGCGCGGGCGCGTCGGCAGGATGTTCTGCCGGAGGTTCTTCAGGTTGATGTTCGCCCACAGCCCTTCGGCGGTCGAAAGCGCTTCTTCGTCGCTGATCGAAGCATAGCGATGGAAATAGGAGTTCGGGTCGCGGAAGGCGGTTTCACGCAGGCGCATGAAGCGGGCGACGTACCAGTTGTTGATCAGCTTTTCTTCGGCATCGATGTAGATCGAGAAATCGAAGAAGTCGGAAACCATCGGCACGATCTTGCCGTCGGCGGGAAGGTCGCGCGACTGCAGAACGTTGATGCCTTCGAAGACCAGGATGTCCGGCCGGTCGATGACCGTATATTCGTTCGGAACGACGTCATAGACGAGGTGCGAATAGACGGGCGCCTTCACATTCGGTTGCCCGGCCTTGATCGCGGAGAGGAACTTCAGGATTGCGCCTGTGTCGTAGCTTTCCGGAAAGCCCTTGCGCTGCATGAGGTTTTCGCGTTCGAGCACCGCATTCGGATGCAGAAAGCCGTCGGTCGTGATGAGATCGACCTTCGGGCTCGATGGCCAGCGCCGCAGAAGCTCCTTTAGGACACGCGCGGTCGTCGATTTGCCGACGGCGACAGAACCGGCAATGCCGATGACGAACGGCGTTTTCGTCACGTCGGACAGGCTCAGGAACCGGTTGCGCTGC
Organism: Rhizobium sp. SVR5-9E; assembly: GCF_056755095.1. Classification (NCBI taxonomy): domain Bacteria; kingdom Pseudomonadati; phylum Pseudomonadota; class Alphaproteobacteria; order Hyphomicrobiales; family Rhizobiaceae; genus Rhizobium; species Rhizobium sp. SVR5-9E. Next base: position 33,686 of record NZ_JBNDHS010000043.1, read on the forward strand.
TCGAAGAGCAATTGCGATGATTCGACATGCGAGGAGAGAAGGCGCGACAGCGACAGATAGATTCGCCGCACTTCGTCGAGATCGATCGGATCCCCCATCGAACGCAGCCTCGCAACCTCTTCGCCCGTGAGCGTCAGCGGCGTATCGGCGCGGAACTTCGCCCATTCCTCGGAAGAAAAGAAGTTATAGGGCGAATAGGAATTCGCCTGGAAGTGATCGAGTGCTTCTGGCGCACCAAGGATTTGTGTCGCGATACTCATGAACTCTGCCGGCTGGCCTTCTCTTTGAGACCGGATTGAGTGGTACGCCGCTCAAGCTCAGCCATCACATCTTGCAACGGAATGCCTGCTATCTTCAATACGACCAATAGGTGATAGAGAACATCGGCCGCCTCGTAGGTAAGATTATCGCGGTCAGCCGTTACGGCGGCCATAACGGCCTCGATGGCTTCCTCGCCAAGTTTCTTTGCCGCCTTCGGCTGGCCGCCGGCGACGAGCTTTGCCGTCCAGGATTCGTCTGGCGAGGCCTTCGATCGCTCGTCGACGATCCTCTCAAGATCGGAAAGGGAAAATCCGCTCATCTGTCGCTTTCAATCAATCAAGTCGCATCGCGATGCCGTGTGACGACATATAATGCTTCGCTTCGCCGACGGAATATGTGCCGAAGTGGAAGATCGAAGCGGCAAGCACGGCATTGGCGTGGCCTTCCGTCACGCCGGCAACCAGATCATTGAGATCGCCCACGCCGCCCGACGCGATGACGGGCACCCGAACGGCGTCGGCGATTGCCCGGGTCAACTCAAGATCGTAGCCGATCTTCGTCCCATCGCGATCCATGGAGGTGACGAGGAGTTCGCCTGCGCCGCGGGCGACCATCTTCTGCGCGAATTCGACCGCGTCGATGCCGGTCGCGTTGCGGCCGCCATGCGTATAAATCTCCCAGGCACTGAGATTGTCCTGGCCGACCGCCTGTGTACGGCGGCGCTTGGCATCGATCGAAACGACGATGCACTGGTCACCGAACTTGTCGGCCGCTTCGGCGACGAAATCCGGATTGTTCACCGCCGCCGAATTGATCGAGACCTTGTCGGCGCCGCAAAGCAGTAGCTTGCGGATGTCGGCGATGCTGCGCACGCCGCCACCGACCGTCAGCGGCATGAAGCATTGGTCGGCCGTTCGGGAAACGACATCGAAGATCGTTTCGCGATTGTCGGATGAGGCGGTGATATCGAGAAAGCAGAGTTCGTCGGCGCCAGCCGCGTCATAGGCCTTCGCGGCCTCGACCGGATCGCCGGCATCGATCAGATTGACGAAGTTGACACCCTTGACCACACGGCCGTCTTTTACGTCGAGGCAGGGAATAACGCGGGCTTTCAGGGTCATCACACGCTCTCTTTCGTCGGTGCCGCGTTGATCAGCGCCAAGGCTTCCTTGGGATCGATACGCCCATCATACAGCGCACGGCCGGAGATGGCACCTTCTAGCTTGCGGGCGTCGGGCTGCAACATGCGCTTCACATCCTCGATCGAGGCCAGCCCGCCCGAGGCGATCACCGGGATCGAAACTGCCTCGGCAAGCTCCAGCGTCGAGGCCCAGTTGATGCCGGCCAAGATCCCGTCCCGGTCGATGTCCGTGTAGATGATCGCCGCAACGCCGGCGCCTTCGAATTTTCTGGCAAGTTCGATGACGCCGAGCTCGGACGCTTCCGCCCAACCCTCGACCGCGACCTTGCCACCCTTGGCGTCAATGCCGACGGCAACCCGGCCGGGAAACTGCTTGCAGGCTTCGATGACCAGCGCAGGATCCCGAACGGCGACCGTGCCGAGGATCACGCGGGCGAGGCCTCGCGAGAGCCAGTTTTCGATGTGTGACAATGTGCGGATGCCGCCGCCGAGCTGCACGGGGTTTTTCGTTGCCTTGAGGATCGCGTCGACCGCGGCGCCATTGACGCTCTCGCCGGCGAAAGCGCCGTTGAGATCAACAACGTGCAGCCATTCGAAGCCCTGGTCCTCAAAGGCTTTCGCCTGCGCGGCGGGATCGGGGTTATAGACGGTTGCCTGCTCCATATCGCCGAGTTTAAGGCGAACGCATTGACCGTCCTTGAGGTCGATGGCGGGAAATAGGATCATGTTCATTCAGTCCTTGCTATCCGCGCGAGCTTACGGCTTCCAGCGCAGGAAATTGGTGATCAGGGCGAGACCGAGCTTCTGGCTCTTTTCCGGATGGAATTGTGATCCTGCCATGTTGTCGCGTCCGACGAATGCCGTCATCGGCCCGCCATAGCTGGTGGTCGCAATGACGTCAGTGTTGTCTCTGGTAGCTAGATGGTAGGAATGCACGAAATAGGCATGCAGACCATCCGGCCCGGTCGGAATGCCATCGAAAAGCGGGTGCGGATGCTTAAGGTCGAGCGTGTTCCAACCGATCTGCGGGATCTTCAGCTCCGGATCGTCCGGCGTCATTTCAACGACATCGCCGGGGATCCAGCCGAAGCCTTCTGTCACTGTTTTTTCAAGGCCGCGGGACGACATCAGCTGCATGCCGACGCAAATGCCGAGGAAGGGGCGAGCCTTTTTCTCGACGGCTTCAATCAAGGCCTCCGTCATCCCCGGAACGGCATCGAGCCCACGGCGACAATCGGCATAGGCGCCGACCCCCGGAAGGACGATGCGATCGGCCGCCGCGACATTCTCGGCCCTGTCCGTCAGATCGATATGCGCATCGATACCTGCCTCGCGCGCGGCGCGTTCAAATGCCTTCGTTGCCGAACGCAGGTTGCCCGAACCGTAGTCTATAATTGCGACGCGCATCAGCGTCCTCCGTCAAAACCAAAGAGGCCGAGCGACGTCGTATCGCCAGGCTTGTTGGAAGAGGGGTTTCTCTTCCAATCAGGGGCCGGCAGGGCGTCGCCACTTGTAGGGGTTTCTATATTCGAAAAGTAGATGTCTTCTGCGGTCTCAAGCGAATCCGCTGCAATCAAGGCCTCTTCTTTCCAGCCCTTGGAGGCCAGATTTCGGATCCAAATGTTCATGCCCTCTATGCCGGTGAGAATGCAGGTGCCTGCTGTGATCGCAAAGCCTGCGGGCCAAAAACCGGGTCGATCCATCAGATAGCCGCCGATTGCCTGAAGCAGGAACGCTGCGATCGCAAAGAGCCAAAGCCGGTGTACAAGAAACCACAGCCACGGAAAGAGAAAACCGAGCAGCGTAAATCCGTCGCGGATGATCCGCGTCTTTTCATGGGTCACATCCGCTCCGCCCGGAGCCGTCAGAACTACATAGCTGGAAGTCATATCGTTCAAGCTCCCTCAAGGGGCTTAGACGAGCGTGCCCTTCGTCGAGGGAACACGGCCCGCCTGTCTCGGATCGATTTCCGTCGCCGTGCGCAGCGCACGGGCAACGGCCTTGAAGCAGGTCTCTGCAATATGGTGATTGTTGGCACCATAGTGATTCAAGATATGCAATGTGATGCCGGCGTTCTGCGCGAGCGCCTGGAAGAATTCGCGCACAAGCTCGGTGTCAAAGGTACCGATCTTCGGCGCACTGAAGGCAACGTTCCAGACCAGGAATGGACGGCCGGAAAGATCGACGGCGGCCTTCGTCATCGTCTCGTCCATGGCAAGGTCGATCGAAGCGTAGCGGGTGATGCCGCGGCGGTCACCGAGTGCTTTTGCAATCGCTTGCCCTATGGCAATTCCGGTGTCTTCGACCGTGTGGTGATCGTCGACATGCAGGTCGCCCTTCGTTTCGATCTCCATGTCGATCAGGGAATGTCGCGAAAGCTGGTCGAGCATATGGTCGAAGAAGCCGACGCCCGTCGAAATCTTGGCTTTGCCCGTACCGTCGAGATTGACGGAAACGGAAACCGAAGTCTCGTTGGTCTTACGGGAAACGGTACCCGTGCGGCTTGCTGCAGTCTCGGCCATATGGCTGCTCCATAGGAATGACGGCCGTTCCTTATCAGGCGTTCCCTAAAATATCCAGAACCGCTTGGGCAGAAAAAGACCGCCATTTGCAATCGGCGCCCGCCAACTTACATAGGGTCCAAACAGAGCCTGTGAGCGGCTCGGCGTAACGCCCGGTGATGCGGGCAAGGGTGTTTTGATGACTACGATTATTACGGTACGAAAAGGCGGCAAGGTCGTAATCGCGGGCGATGGCCAGGTGAGCCTCGGCCAGACCGTCATGAAGGGCAATGCGCGCAAGGTGCGCCGCATCGGCAAGGGCGAGGTCATTGCCGGCTTCGCAGGCGCGACCGCAGACGCCTTCACGCTGCTTGAGCGTCTCGAGAAGAAGCTCGAACAATATCCCGGTCAGCTGATGCGCGCTGCCGTCGAACTCGCCAAGGACTGGCGCACCGATAAATATCTCCGCAATCTCGAGGCTATGATGCTCGTCGCAGACAAGACGGTCACCTTGGCGGTCACAGGCAATGGCGATGTTCTGGAGCCTGAGCATGGAGTCATGGCGATCGGTTCCGGTGGCAATTTTGCGCTGGCGGCGGCCCGTGCCATGGTCGATTCCGACAAATCCGCTGAAGAGGTCGCGCGCCGTGCGCTCGATATCGCGGCCGACATCTGCGTCTATACGAACCACAACGTGGTAGTGGAAACGCTGGATGCCGAGAGCTGAGCCCACGCCCCGATACCGCTTTCGCGATGTCCAGCGCGAGGATTTTCCCCGGCTGGCAACCTGGCTCGCGGAGCCGCACGTCGCGAAATGGTGGGGCGATCCGTCGACGGAGCTTGCATCGATAGAAGAGGCGATGACCTGCGCGCAAACGCGGCCAATGATCGTGGAGTTGGACGGAGAGCCGATCGGCTATCTGCAGAGCTACGATCCGCATCTTGAAGGGGGACATCCCTATCAGGATCAGCCGAAGGGTACGTTGGGCATCGATATTTCGATCGGCATCCCGGAGTTGATAGGCAAGGGGCACGGCAGCGCCATCATCCGGCAGCTTTCCGGCGAACTTTTCGCCAGCGGGGCCACGCGCATCGTCATCGACCCTGATCCCGAAAATGTGCAAGCGATCAGGGCTTATGAAAAGGCGGGCTTCCGCTACATCGACACAAGAACTTCCATTTATGGTCCGGCCCATTTCATGGCGTTGGACGCACCCGAAGAAACGGACTTGATATGACCACTTTTTCTCCCCGGGAGATCGTCTCCGAACTCGACCGTTACATCATCGGCCAGCACGAAGCCAAGCGGGCGGTGGCGATCGCCTTGCGCAACCGCTGGCGGCGCCAGCAGCTCGATCCGGATCTGCGTGACGAAGTCATGCCCAAGAACATCTTGATGATCGGCCCGACCGGCGTCGGCAAAACGGAGATTTCCCGCCGTCTCGCCAAGCTTGCAGGTGCGCCCTTCATCAAGGTCGAGGCCACCAAGTTCACTGAGGTCGGCTATGTCGGCCGCGACGTCGAACAGATCGTCCGCGACCTCGTCGAAATCGGCATCGGTCTCGCGCGCGACAAGAAGCGCGCCGAGGTCGAGGCGAAGGCCCATATGAGCGCCGAGGAACGCGTCCTTGACGCACTCGTCGGCGCGACCGCCTCTCCGGCAACGCGCGACAGCTTCCGCCGGAAGCTGCGCAACGGCGAGCTGGACGACAAGGAAATCGATATCGAAGTCGCTGACACGGGCGCGGGCATGGGCGGGTTTGAAATTCCGGGTATGCCGGGTGCCAACATCGGGGTGCTCAATATCTCCGAGATGTTCGGCAAGGCGCTGGGCGGACGGACCAAGAAGGTCCGCACGACGGTCAAGGCCTCCTATACCGATCTGATCCGCGACGAATCCGACAAGCTGATCGACAATGAGATCATTCAGCGTGAGGCCGTGCGGGCGGTCGAGAACGACGGCATCGTCTTCCTCGACGAGATCGACAAGATCGCGGCGCGAGACGGTGGCATGGGAGCGGGCGTCTCCCGCGAGGGCGTGCAGCGCGATCTGCTGCCGCTCGTCGAAGGCACGACGGTTTCGACGAAGTACGGGCCGGTAAAAACTGACCATATTCTCTTTATCGCATCCGGTGCCTTCCACGTTTCGAAGCCGTCCGATCTGCTGCCGGAGCTGCAGGGCCGCCTGCCGATTCGCGTCGAGCTTCGGCCACTCAACAAGGAAGACTTCCGCCGCATCCTGACCGAAACGGAGGCGAGCCTGATCCGCCAATATCGCGCGCTCATGGAAACGGAAGAACTGCATCTCGAATTCACCGACGATGCGATTGACGCCTTGGCCGACGTCGCTGTCCATTTGAACTCGTCGGTAGAAAACATCGGTGCACGCCGCCTGCAGACCGTCATGGAACGGGTCTTGGACGAGATCTCCTTCAATGCGCCGGATCGCGGCGGTTCGGCGGTAACAATCGACGCGGCCTACGTGCGTGAGCACGTCGGCGATCTGGCGCAGAACACGGACCTCTCGCGCTTTATCCTGTGACATAGCCGCACCGGCTGGAGCCTTTGCGGATCTCGCAGCGGATGTGACATTCTAAACTCTCGACAGCGGGCCTTTTACTTCTTAGTGAAAGGCCCGCTTTGTTTATGGCTGCGGCTTTTTTCGGCCAAGATTGTGGTCCAGTCAGCGCGCTTCGCCTAAAGACGATGTAACCAGACGGAATAGCTGATCGTGCGACGCCTTTTGACATGCCTCCTGATCGCCGTTGCGGCGCTGATATCCGTGCCCGCCTACGCCATGCAGGTCGTGCCGCCCGGTAACCGCAATGTCGAGCAGCCGGCGGTCCCCGGCGCATCCGTCCGGCGTACCAAAGGGACCAAGACGACATTCGATCGTAAATACGAGAAGGTTTACGAACTTCTCTCCACCGATCACGAGCTGATGGGCAAGATCAGGAAGACTGCGGCGGCATACGGCATCGAACCGATCCACGTCATCGGCGCCATCGTCGGCGAACATACCTATAATGTCGATGCCTACGACCGCCTTCAGGCTTACTACGTGAAGGCTGCCTCCTATGCCGGCGAGAGCTTCCGCTTTGCCTATGATGGCGAGGATGTCGATACCTTTGTCGGGCGCCCGCAATTTGCCGCGTGCAACGGCAAAAGCGATTCCTATACGCTCTGGTCCTGCCGCGAAGATGTCTGGGAAAGCGATTTCCGCGGCAAGTCCGTGGGCGGCAAGAGTTTTCCGAACAACCGCTTCAGCGCCGTGTTCTTCCAGCCGTTCTATGCCGGCCAGACCTTTGGTCTCGGCCAGGTGAACCCGCTGACAGCGTTGATGCTTTCGGATCTGGTCAGCCGCGTGTCCGGCTATCCGAAGCTGAACGAAAAGGATGCAGGCGCCGTCTACCGCGCCATCATGGAGCCGGATGTTTCGCTCGCCTTCGTTGCAGCCTCCATTCGGAAATCGATCGACGACTACAAGCAGATCGCCGGCATGGATATTTCGGGAAATCCCGGCCTGACCGCCACGCTCTACAATGTCGGCAATTCCAGGCAGCGCGCGGCAGCCCTCGCGGCCAAGAACCGCGATGCGAGCGTCCCGGTCTGGCCGGAGGAGAACTATTACGGCTGGCTGATCAACGACAAGCTGGACGAGCTCAGGGGCCTGCTCTAACTTTCGCCTACGCGGGAGACGATCTTCCCGCGAAGGGCCATTTCCATGGATATGCGACCGGAGCCTTTCGTTCCACCCGCACCGCTGCCGCGCACCGCGCCGCCGGGCCGGCTTGAGCTCATCCGCACGATCTTTCGCAATCCCCTGGAGCTCTGGGGCGAGCCCTCCTACACGCTGCCGTGGGTCGAGACGCGGTTCTTCGGGGAACGCACGTTGATCGTCAATGAACCCGGGCTGATCAAGCACGTGCTGGTCGACAACGCCGCAAACTATCGCATGTCGGACGTCCGCCAGCTCATCCTGCGCCCGATCCTGCGCGATGGCCTGCTGACCGCTGAAGGGGAGGTGTGGAGGCGATCGCGCAAGGCTGTCGCGCCGGTCTTCACGCCACGCCATGCCAACGGATTTGCCGGCCAGATGCTCCGGCAGGCGGAGGACTATGCTCGGAAATACGCCACGGCAGTCAGCGGGGAGAAGGTCTTCGAGATCGCCAGCGACATGACCGAGCTGACGTTCGCCATTCTCGCCGACACGCTCTTTTCGGGTGAGATCGTCACCTCCGACAGCTTCGCCGACGATGTGAACGCGCTTCTGCACCGCATGGGTCGCGTCGATCCGATGGATTTGCTGCGGGCGCCTTCCTGGGTTCCGCGCGTGACGCGCATCGGCGGCCGGAAAGTCCTCGACAAGTTCCGCAACATCGTGCGCGACACGATGGATGCCCGCCTGCGGCGCATGAAGGCCGATCGAGCGACAACGCCGGAGGATTTCCTCACCCTGCTTCTCGACCAGGCGGCAAGCGGGAGCCTTAGCGACGAAGAAATCGAAGACAATATCCTGACCTTCATCGGCGCCGGCCACGAAACGACGGCGAGGGCGCTCGCCTGGACGCTCTATTGCGTCGCAAACAGCCCGCATATTCGTGCTGCCATGGAGGAAGAGATCGATCGCGTTCTCGCCAGCGATGCGGAGCCCGTCCGGTGGCTTGACGTAATGCCGTACACGCGTGCCGCCTTGGAGGAGGCGCTCAGGCTCTATCCCCCCGCACCTTCGATCAACCGCGCCGCGATAGCGGCGGACCGGTGGACAACTGCAACGGGCGAGACGGTCGAAATCGATCCCGGCGTCACCGTTCTGATCATGCCCTGGACGCTGCATCGCCACGAACTCTACTGGGAGAAACCCAGGGCCTATATGCCGGGACGGTTCCTGCCAGAGAATCGAGGCAAGATCGGGCGCTTCCAGTTTCTGCCCTTTGGTGCCGGCCCGCGTGTCTGCATCGGTGCCACTTTTGCTCTGCAGGAAGCGGTCATCGCGCTTGCCGTCCTGATGAGCCGATTCCGCTTCGACGTGACGGCCGAGACGAAACCCTGGCCGGTACAAAAGCTGACAACCCAGCCGCAGAATGGTCTGCCGATGCGGGTCACGTCGCGCACTGTTTCCGCCGGGGCATAAATCTTTCGGATTATTGCAGAATTGACTGTGAATAAAAGCCGCGCAAAGTAGCAGCATCAGAAATGCTGCCGTCCGCAGGAGGAAAATTGCATGAGCCGCATTGAAAAGCACGGTCTTTCCATCGAAACCGTCCTTCACGACTTCATCGTCAGCGAGGCGCTTGCTGGCCTTCCGATCGATGCGGACGCGTTTTTTGCAGGCTTGTCGGCGATCGTTCACGACTTGGCACCGAAGAACCGTGAGCTGCTTCTGAAACGCGATCAACTGCAGGCGCGCATCGACGAATGGTACCGCCGGAACGGCGCCCCGGCACATATGGACGCTTATGAGGCCTTCCTCCGCGAGATCGGCTACCTGTTGCCGGAAGGCTCGGACTTCCAGATCTCGACCAGCAATGTCGATCCCGAGATTGCCTCGATCGCCGGACCGCAGCTCGTCGTACCCGTCATGAACGCGCGCTATGCGCTCAACGCTGCAAATGCGCGCTGGGGCTCGCTGTACGACGCCCTCTATGGGACCGATGCCATCCCCGAAAGCGACGGCGCGGAAAGGGGCAGGGGCTACAATCCGAAACGCGGCGAAAAGGTTATCGCCTGGGTTCGCGATTTTCTGGACATCGCGGTTCCGCTGGACGGCTGGAGCTGGAAAGATGTGGCGCGCTTCGCGGTGAAGGACGGGGCTCTTGCCATCACCGCGACGGATGGCGAACATGCATCGCTGGCGGATCAGACGCATTTCGCGGGCTATCGCGGCGATGCGGCGGCGCCGACGCATGTCCTTCTGAAGAACAACGGCATTCACATCGAGATCGTCATCGATGCCTCCACCGCGATCGGCAAAAGCGATCTGGCGCAGATTTCCGATATCTGGCTGGAATCGGCGCTCACGACCATCATGGACTGCGAGGATTCGATCGCCGCCGTGGACGCCGAAGACAAGGTTGTCGTCTATCGCAATTGGCTCGGCCTCATGAAGGGAGACCTCGAGGAGGAAGTGAGCAAGGGCGGCTCGAGCTTCACCCGCAAGCTCAATCCCGACATCACCTATCAGGCACCGGATGGTTCGGCTCTTGAATTGCACCGCCGTTCACTCATGCTCGTGCGCAATGTCGGCCACCTGATGACCAATCCGGCAATTCTCGACCGCGACGGCAATGAGGTTCCGGAAGGGATTATGGACGCCGCGATCACGGGGCTGATTGCGCTTTACGATATCGGCGCCGGCGGCCGTCGCAAGAATTCGCGCACGGGATCGATGTACATCGTCAAGCCGAAGATGCATGGGCCCGAAGAAGTGGCCTTTGCGGTTGAGATTTTCTCACGCGTCGAAGAGCTTCTAGGCATGCCGAAGAACACGATGAAGATGGGGATCATGGATGAGGAGCGCCGCACGACGGTGAACCTCAAGGAATGCATCCGCGCGGCTCGCGAGCGCGTGGTCTTCATCAACACAGGGTTCCTCGACCGCACCGGCGACGAGATCCATACCTCGATGGAAGCCGGCCCGATGATCCGCAAGGGCGACATGAAGCAGGCGGCGTGGATTTCGGCCTATGAGAACTGGAACGTCGATATCGGGCTGGAATGCGGGCTGTCCGGCCATGCGCAGATCGGCAAGGGCATGTGGGCGATGCCCGACTTGATGGCGGCGATGCTCGAGCAGAAGATCGCGCATCCGAAGGCGGGCGCCAATACCGCCTGGGTTCCCTCGCCAACGGCAGCGATACTGCATGCCACACACTATCACCGGATCAACGTGGCTGACGTTCAGCGCGGGTTGAAGGATCGCGCCCGCGCCAAGCTCTCCGACATCCTCTCCGTTCCGGTGGCCGTGCGGCCGAATTGGACGCCGGAGGAAATCCAGCGGGAGCTCGACAACAATGCCCAGGGCATCCTCGGCTACGTCGTCCGCTGGGTCGATCAGGGGGTCGGCTGCTCAAAGGTGCCCGATATCAACAACGTCGGGCTGATGGAAGACCGTGCGACGCTTCGCATTTCCGCCCAGCACATGGCCAATTGGCTGCACCACAAGGTGGTCAGCGAGGCGCAGATCATTGAAACGATGAAGCGCATGGCCGCTGTCGTCGATCAGCAGAATGCCGACGATCCGGCCTATATCCCGATGGCTGGCAATTTCGACGATTCGATTGCCTTCCGGGCTGCCGTCGAGCTCGTCCTGAAGGGTAGGGAGCAGCCAAACGGCTACACCGAGCCCGTTCTTCACCGCCGCCGGCTTGAACTGAAACGAAGCCGGGCGGTCTAGCACCAAGCAAAAAGGCTGCCGGAGAGGTCTCCGGCAGCCTTTATTATGCGGTAGGCTTCTGGCTTACTGGATAACGATGACCTTGGAGGTCGTCTTTCCAGGACGGACGCGGCTATAGAGGTCGATCACGTCCTGGTTCATCAGGCGGATACAGCCCGACGAAGCGGCAGTGCCGATGGACGCCCATTCGGGCGTGCCGTGCAGACGGAAAAGGGTGTCCTGACCCTGCTCGTTGAAGAGATACATGGCGCGTGCACCGAGCGGGTTATCGAGGCCTGGTCCCATGCCATCCTCGACGTATTTCGCTACATCGGGCTTGCGGACCGCCATTTCCTTCGGCGGATGCCAGGTCGGCCATTCCTGCTTCCAGGCGACGTATGCCGTGCCCGCCCATGCGAAGCCCTGCTTGCCAACGCCGATGCCGTAGCGCATCGCCTTGCCGTCCGGCAGAATGTAGTAAAGGTGGCGCTCACGCGTGTTGACGATGATCGTGCCCGGGCGTTCCGTGGTCTCGTATGACACGATCTGGCGGCGGAACTCGGGCTTGACCCTCTGAATGGGGATCGCCGGCAGGGCATATCCGGCATCCTTCGTCACGCCATAGGCGTCATCGAAGATCTGCGCGGTCTGGACCGTGGGGCCAGAGGGCTTGTTTTCCAGGGAAGCGCTATCGGAGGTGGTGGAGCAGCCGGCCAGGGCCAGGGTCGCCATCAGGCCGAACACAGGGAATGCATTGCGGATGGACATGAATATCTCTTAGGAAAAGGGGCAATGAGGAACGGTCTTTGACGATGGGTTATTTTCGATTAACTTCGTCTTTGCAAGATGCTGCAGCGCGACAAGAGTTACCTGCTGCGCAAATTAAAACCGGATGGTTTTTTTGCAACAAAACGCGGTCCTGCTACACGGTAATCCATGACGATTTTGAGCGTTTACAATAACAATCCGTTAATAGATGGCCGGCAGTCGGACAGGGCTATGCTCGTGCGCCGCGGGACTCAGATATTACTTCATGAGATGCGCCACGCGGTCCTGCCCGAGCTGTCGCTGGCCAGCGGCCGGCGCGCCGATCTGATCACGATTTCGGAGAAGGGTGAAATCTGGATCGTCGAGATCAAGACTTCTGTCGAGGATTTCCGTGTCGATCGCAAATGGCCGGAATACAGGCTGCATTGCGACCGGCTTTTCTTTGCGACGCACAAGGACGTGCCGCTTGATATCTTCCCGGAGGAATGCGGTCTGTTCCTTTCGGATGGCTACGGTGCGCATATTGTCCGCGAAGCGCCGGAACACCGCCTGCCGCCGGCAACCCGCAAGTCGGTGACGCTGAATTTCTCGCGTGCCGCAGCACAGAGATTGATGCTGGCCGAATGGGCGAACGGCAAACAGCTCACCCTCGATGATCTCTAGGCTTACTTCGGGGCGCGCTTGGCGAGTATACGCTGCAGTGTACGCCGGTGCATGTTGAGCCGCCGCGCCGTCTCCGAGACATTGCGCTCGCACATTTCATAGACGCGCTGGATATGTTCCCAGCGGACACGGTCTGCCGACATCGGGTTTTCCGGCAGGTCGGCCTTCTCGCCCGGCCGCTGCGTCAAGGCGGCGAAGATGTCGTCCGCATCAGCAGGCTTGGAGAGATAATCGACAGCACCGAGCTTTACGGCTGTTACCGCGGTGGCGATATTGCCATAGCCCGTCAGGACGATGATCCGCGTGTCGTCCCGGCGCTGCCGGATCGCTTCGATGACGTCGAGACCATTACCGTCGCCGAGCCGCAGGTCGACAACGGCGTATTTCGGCGGGTGGCTCTTCGACTTGGCAATCCCTTCCGCAACCGACTCAGCCATTTCCACCTGGAAACCGCGGGTCTCCATCGCGCGTGCCAGGCGTCGCAGAAATGGCCCGTCGTCATCGACGATCAACAGGCTCGCATCCGGGCCGATGTCGTGTTCGCTGGCGGCAAGAGTTTCGTGAGTTTGTTCAGTCATGCTTCCAATCCCGGCCGTTGCCGCTGTCGTTTTGTCAACTGCTCGTGTCTTCATTATGCCGATACAGTCATTTTGTCGAATGCGCATCGAGCAGCATGCGCGGCCATTCGACACGAATGCGCGCTCCCCGGCTTTCCGGATCGCGGTTCCCGAAAGCGAGGGTCGCGCCGGAACGCTCGAGCAGAGTCTTGGCAATGAAAAGCCCTAGCCCGAGCCCGCCAGCCGTATCCTGATTCTGTCTTTTGGTGACGTAGGGCTCGCCGATCTGGGCCAGGATATCAGGCGTATAACCGCTGCCGTCATCCTCGATGAGGATCAACACCCTGTCATGGTCATGTTCGATCGTGACCGTCACTTTTTTGCGGGCATAGTCGACGGCATTCTCGATCAGATTGCCGAGGCCATACATGATCCCCGCGTTGCGTTCGGTCACCGGCTCGCCCTTGCGCGGGCTCTTCTCGATCAACTCCAGGGCGATCGGAAGCTCGCGATAGGGCGCAATGATCTCCTCGATCATCGACGACAGCGGCAGCCGCTGCATATGCGCATCGCCCTCGGCCGAAAGGCTGGTCAGCCGTTTCAAGATATCGCGGCAGCGCTCGCTCTGGCTGCGCAACAGTTGCACATCCTCGCGAAACCTGTCGTCGTTCTTCAGTTCGCGCTCCATCTCCTTTGCGACGACGCTGATCGTAGCAAGCGGTGTACCAAGCTCGTGCGCCGCCGCGGCCGCCAGGCCGTCGAGCTGCGAAAGGTGCTTTTCCCTCTGTAGAACCAGTTCGGTCGCCGCCAGCGCATCTGCCAGCTGGCTCGCCTCCATCGAAACCCGGTAGGCATAAAACGCCGCAAAGGCCATCGTCGAGGCAATCGCGCACCAGACGCCGAACTGCATGACGGTGTGCACATTGATCGTGGCGCCGTTATACCATGGAAGCGAAAAGGGAGAGAGCGCGAGGACGGTTATGCAGGCCATCGCAAAGACGATGAGTGCGGTGCTGTAGCGGATCGGCTGCGAAGCAAACGAAATGATGACCGGCACGCAGACAAGCACCGCAAACGGATTTGCCAGGCCCCCGGTGATGAACAGCAGCGCGGAGAGCTGCAACAGATCCAGCGCAAGCAGCGCGAAGGCGGCCGGCGGTTCCAGCCGATGCGTCGGCGGATAGCGGATCATCAGGTAGAAGTTGACCCAGGCAAGTGCTGCGATCAGAGAGATGCTTGCTACCAGTGGCAGCGGAAATTTCAGCAGGAAGGTGACGATGAAAACGGTAGCCGCCTGACCGGCGACCGCAAGCCACCGCAGGCGCACCAGCGTCTGAAGCCGCAGCCTGCGGCTGCTGTGCCGGTCGTCCCGCGGTTTGGTGTCGGCGTCGTTGACCATCATCGCTCCCTGGAAAGGCCTTATGTACCACGCGGTTTTGCGCGTGTCGTCGGCAATGCCTCTTCCGGCCGTTCCGGCCACGGGTGGCGCGGATAGCGGCCGCGCATTTCCGCGCGCACGTCTCTCCAGGAACCGGCCCAGAACCCCGGCAAGTCGCGCGTCGTCTGGATCGGCCTGTGCGCCGGGGAGGTCAATTCGAGAAGAAGCGGCAGCCGCCCTCCGCCGATCGCCGGATGTTGCTTCAATCCGAAAAGTTCCTGCACCCTGATCGTCAGCAGCGGCTCCTCGCCGTCATACTGGATCGGATGCCGCTGTCCGGTGGGCGCCTCAAAATGCGTCGGCGCGAGCCGGCTGAGGTCACGCTGCAGCGCGTGCGGAACGAGCGTCATCAACCCGCTGGAGAGCGATCCGGGGGAAATATCCGCAATGCCGCGTGCATCGGTCTGGTAGGGCGTAAACCATTCATCCAGCCGTTCCAGCAGCGCGGAATCGCTGACGTCAGGCCAGGGCTCGCCGAGTGTCCGATGCAGAAATCCGATCCGCTCGCGCAGCTGGATCGCTTCCTTTGAAAAGGGCAGCACATCGAGGCCCAATTGGCGCACGCCATCCGCCAGCGCCTTGACGACTGCGTCCCCCGTCGGCCGGGCCAGCGGCGTTTCATCGAAAACGATCGCGCCGAGGCGCGTCGCCCGCCTTGCGCGCACCTGCCTGCTCGGCAGGTCGAAATAGACCTGCTCGCCGGTGCTGATGGCATCCGGCAGTTCGGCCTCGACGTCTCTCCGGGAGATCTCCGCCGCGGCCAGGATACGCCCCTGCGCAGCGCGTCCTGTCAGGTCGGCGATCACCAGCATCTGGCTGCCCGCCAGCCGTTCCGTCTCCGGCAGCTCCGCGCCGCGGCCGTTTACCATCACGTAGCGCCCGCGTGCGCCGCGCTGCAGGGCCACCCGGTCCGGGAAGGCATGGATCAGGAGCTGACCGGCAAGCGGCGGCGCGCTGGAGGATATTTTGTCCAACCCGTTCGCGAGGCGGGCGGCAAGCCGCCGTGAAGCATCCGCTCTTTCGCCCTTCTCGGTCTTGAAACGGCGCAAGCGCTCCTCGATGTCGATGCTCGCGCCGCCGAGCCCCTGTTCCGTCAGGAGAACGGCAAGCATGGCGGCCTCTTTCGCATGCCCGCTTTCGCCGGCCGAGACCACCATGGCGGCGAGCCGCGGCGGCAGCGCAAGGTCGCGCATCGTTCGTCCCCGCTCTGTCAAGGCTCCGTCGCTCTCCAGGGCGCCGAGCTCGCGAAGCAGTGTGCGCGCTTCCTTCAGCACGGTTTCGGGCGGTTGGTCGACGAAGGCGAGCGACGCCGGATCCTGGACGCCCCAATGCGCGAGATCGAGCACCAGGCCGGAAAGATCGCTCGAAAGAATCTGCGGCGGCGTGAAAGCGGGAAGGGCAGCCGTCTGCCCCTGATGCCACAGGCGGACCGCAACGCCGGGCTCCGTTCTGCCCGCGCGCCCGGCGCGCTGGTCGGCGGAAGCGCGCGACACGCGCACGGTCTCGAGCCGCGTGATGCCGGTCGAGGCTTCGAAAACGGGCAATCGCTGCAGCCCGCTGTCGATGACGATGCGCACGCCGTCGATGGTGATCGACGTCTCCGCGATCGAGGTGGCAAGCACGATCTTGCGCTTGCCCACCGGCGCCGGCCGGATTGCCGCATCCTGCTCCTTCTGGCTGAGATTGCCGTAGAGCGGCGCAATCAAGGTATCCGGTCCGAACCGGCCATCGAGCCGCTCCACGGTCCGGGTGATTTCGGCCTGCCCGGGCAGGAAGGCGAGGATCGATCCCGTCTCATGCGTATGAGCATCGATGATCGCCCTCGTGACGGCATCCTCCACGCGCTCGCCCCCCGGCCGATCCTGATAGCGGATCTCGATCGGAAAGCTTCTTCCCATGCTTTCGATCACCGGCGGATTGTTGAGGAGAGCTGCCACCCGCTCCACGTCGAGTGTCGCCGACATCACCAGAATGCGCAGATCTTCCCGAAGCGCCGATTGCACGTCGAGGGCAAGCGCCAGCCCGAAATCCGCATCGAGCGACCGTTCGTGAAACTCATCGAAGATGACGGCGGCAACACCGGAAAGTTCCGGATCGTCGAGGATCATGCGCGCAAAGACGCCTTCGGTCACCACCTCGACACGG
Organism: Rhizobium sp. SVR5-9E; assembly: GCF_056755095.1. Taxonomy (NCBI): domain Bacteria; kingdom Pseudomonadati; phylum Pseudomonadota; class Alphaproteobacteria; order Hyphomicrobiales; family Rhizobiaceae; genus Rhizobium; species Rhizobium sp. SVR5-9E. Next base: position 50,535 of record NZ_JBNDHS010000043.1, read on the forward strand.
GTTCTCGCGGAAATCCGGTTGTCGAGGCGCATGCGGTAGCCGACCGTCTCGCCCACCTGCTCGCCGAGCAACGAGGCCATGCGGCTTGCCGCCGCCCGGGCAGCCAGCCGGCGCGGCTCGAGAACGATGATCCTGCCGTCGTTGCGCCACGGCTGGTCGAGCAGATAGAGCGGCACAAGCGTGGTCTTGCCGGCCCCTGGCGGTGCCGAAAGCACCGCCCGTCCGCTTTCGGCAAGCGCGGTTCCGATATCGGCGAGAACATGAGAGACCGGAAGCTCCGGCAGAACTGGCATTCCGCTTATTTCCCGTCGATTACGGTTTCATAGGCGAGGATCGCTCCGGCGAGATCCTCGAGTGCGGCGCCCACGGACTTGAAGAGCGTAATCTCGTCTGGCGCCCGGCGCCCGGCTGACGTGCCGCGAACGAGTTCCGCAAGCTCCGCCCTGATCGCGTCGGCTTTGAGCACACCGCTTTCGAGCGGCTGAACGATATCGCCCGCTTCCTTCATCGCACCAGCCCGGGTGTCGACAAATACGGAGGCGCGGCGGATCGCCTCGTCGTCGCTCTCGCGCATGCCGGGCTTGAAGCCGCCGACCAGATCGAGATGCGCGCCGGGCTTCAGCCATGCGCCGGAAATCAGCGTTTCGCTCGATAGCGTGCAGCAGGAGATGATGTCCGCCTGGCGGGCGGCCGCTTCGATGCCGGTCACGGCTTCGGCGGGCAGGCCGAGGTCGCGTGCTTCCGCGGCAATCTTCTCAGCGTTTGCGAGACTGCGTCCCCAGACATGAATGCGCTTGATCGGCCGGACTGCCGCATGCGCCTGCATCAGATTGAGCGACAGGCGGCCGGTGCCGCAGACCAGCAGATCGGCCGCTTCGGGCCGTGCGAGGTAGCGCGCCGCCAGCGCCGAGGTCGCGGCCGTCCGCCGTGCCGTCAGTTCGCCGCCGTCGATCGCGGCAAGCATCTCGCCTGTTCTACCCGAAGACAGAAGATAGGTGCCGAATATCGCAGGCATGGCGCGCATCGCATTCCCTGGAAAGACCGAAACCATCTTCACGCCGGCATAGCGCCCAGGCACCCAGGCTGGCATCAGAAGCAGCGTGGCATTTTCTTCGCCGGGCACGTCCATGTCGTGATGATGGCGCACCGGCATGACGCACCCGTCGTTAAACATCGCGGCGATCGCCTCGATCAGTTCCGCCCAGGGCAGCGCTGCACGTGTTCGTGTTTCATCGAGGACGAGCATTTCAGTCTCCATAGCCGAGCATCGGGGAACCCAAACTAGCGATTGAGCGCGGCGCAGCCAAGCGGGTCTGGAAAGTGACGGCGGTGTTTCTATATAAGGGAATTGGCATGAACGCTGGCGAGCAGGGAACATTCGGCAAAACGATGTCTCCTGGAATCGCAAATTGCCCGGAAATTTGGTCAGTCTCCACCATCGCCAAAAATTCCCCATAGGAATCAATCTGTTATAAAAATGTCAAAAAAGTTGGATTGGTGGTGTTGACTATGTCTGAGGGAAGGACTTATAAGCCGCGTCACTGAACGAGGGCGGCGGCGCTGCTGGCGACGAAGTTT